>JAPKZO010000038.1 GCA_026393755.1 Acidobacteriota bacterium | reverse complement strand
TTTCACCGAGCGGCGCAACTGCTCCGCCCGGCTGGCACCGCAGTGCTACGATTAACCGACAATCCCGCGACGCGGACCGCCTTCACTCGAATCGAACAGGCCCTCGCGCGCGCGGCGTAGTTATTGACGCATCAAGGCTAATGCTTGCTATTGTCAAGCCTCGATCGAACCGCGCTGCCGAAGTGCCCCCGACCGAAGAGCAGCGAGGCCCCCTTTTCCCATGATCCGTTGAGCGGGATCCTGGCCAGGAGGCACGGCATGACATGCGTGTTCAAATCCTCGATGCGGTGCGCAGCACTCTCGGCGGCGCTCGTCAGCGCTGGAGGCGGTCCCCGCACCGCCGCGCGGGCCACACCGTCCGCCGCCGCGCACCCTCCACTGGCCCTCGCGCTCCCCCCGCCGCGTCGAATGCCCGCGGCTCTGGTTGGTCAGATTACCCTTTCTGGACGTGGATGGGCTGCCGGACATGGTAGATTCTGCAGCACGTCGATGGCGGCCTCCGCCATTCGGATACGGAGCGATCCGGAGCGTCGGAAGATCAGCCGGTGTCCAATCGTGCGAGGAGGGACCGCATGCGCACTTTCCTTTTCATCGGCATCGTCGTCGGCCTGCTTTGCGCCGCTCCCGCAGCCGCACAACGGCCCGTCACCACCGATGCGGATCGCAAGACCGCACTCGACCTGTTCGACCAGCACAAAGTGATTGAGGCGCTGCCGCTGCTCGAGAAGCTCGCGGCCGATCGGCCCGACGACATCGTTGTCCAGGAACGCCTGGGCGTGTGCTTGGCCGGCCTGATCAGTGGCCTGAAAGATCCCGAAGAGCGAAAACAGGCAGCGTTGCGCGCCCGCGCGGTCCTGCTCCGCGCCAAGGCCCTCGGCGACAACAGCGAACTGCTCCAGACGATCCTCTCATCGATTCCGGAGGACGGCGTGCTGCCTGGCTTCTCGTCGAAGGGCGAGGTGGAGGAGGTGATGACGGCCGCCGAGGCCGATTTCGCGAAGGGCAATCTGGACCGGGCCCGCGAACAGTACGCCAAGGCGCTCCAACTGGACCCCACGCTCTACCACGCGGCGCTCTTCGCCGGCGATGCGTGTTACAAGCAGAACAAGCACGCCGACGCCGGAGCGTGGTTCGCGAAGGCGATTCAAATCGATCCGAACCGGGAAACCGCCTATCGCTACTGGGGAGACTCGCTGATGGCCTCAGGCCAGATGACCGAGGCGCGCGCGAAGTTCATCGAGGCGGTGATCGCTCAACCGTACGACCGCACGGCGCGGACGGGTCTCACCCAGTGGGCCAGCCGCAACCGTGTCCAGTTTCGCGTGGTTCAGCTCAAACAACTCGCGACCGTCAAGACCGAGGGCAACCAGAGCACGATTACGATCGACCCCACCAACCTCGGGAAGCCCGGAATCTCCATCGCGGCGGCCTCCATCGTCTACGGCGGCACGCGCATCGGCTGGCAGCGGGACAAGTTCAAGCAGATGTACCCGGACGAGCCGACGTACCGGCACAGCCTGAAGGAAGAGGCGGAGGCGCTCGACGCGGTGGCGGCGTGGGTGAAGAGCCAGCGCGCGTCGGACAAGACCAGCACCGAGCCGGCGGTGGATCCCGAACTGGCCGAACTCGTGGGCATTCGGGACGCGGGGCTTCTCGAGGCGTACATTTTGCTGTTCCGCCCGACTGCCGGCATTGTGCAGGACTACGCCGCCTATCGCGCCACCAACAGGGAGAAGCTGATCCGCTTCATGGACGAGTTCGTGGTGCCGCGACTCCGACAATAGTCGCATGGAGGAGCACGATTCTGACGCGTACCATGCTAGCGGCACATCGCCGTCGCGCATGGTCCTGATCTCGAATCGTGGTTCCCTATCCAGCTATCTCGTCTCAGCGTCCGCCGTCGTGAGCGTGAACGTCACCGTCACCGCCATCAAGACGGGATACCGCACGCCGCTTGGCGCGGAAGGTTCGGGACCGGTTTCCGCCCTGATCTCGGCCGGTGCAGCGACGGGCGCGGCGGCCGGGTTCTCGACGACGGGAGCAACTGGCTGCTGAACGTCGCTCGCCGGAAGTGGAGGCGGAGGTCGTGGAGCGGGGACCGCCACGACCGGGGTCACAAACGCCAGCATGGCGGGGCGGGGTGGGGAGCACGTCGCCGGCCGTCATGGCTGTGCCCGGGCGAGCGTCTGCCCGGGCGGCGTTTGAGAAAGAACCCGAAGTGCGCGATGTCGAGCGCAGGGTCGACCAATCTGGCACTTGCTGTTCCTGCTAGAGCAACTATAATAGTTGCGAGAGGTGCACATGACGGCCAAGGTTTCTACCATCGACGTGCGGCAGCGGCTTGGCGACATGCTCAATCGGGTGGCGCTGCGGAACGACGAGTTCATCATCGAACGCAAGGGGAAGGCGCTCGCCGCCCTGGTACCGGTCGAGCGATTGGCACAGATGCGACGCTTCGCGCGCCGGCACGCCCTGGACTTCCTCGCGCAGCAGGGCGGCGCACTGACCGACAAGCAGGCGTCCGAGCTGGCCCTGGAGGCGCAGCGCTGGGCCCGCAGGTCTGCCAAACTGCGCGCGAAGTCGGCGTAACGACCGTGTTCCGGGCTGTCCTTGATGCCAACGTGTTCGTGAGCGCGGCTATCCATCCGGACGGACCGCCGGGCCGCATCATCGAACACTTTCTCCGTACAGATGCGTTTACGCTGGTCCTGTCTGAGGCCATCGTCGAGGAGGTGATGCGGGCCCTCGCATACCCCAAAGTCCGCCGGTACGTGCGCCGGGGCCTCGACCCCGGACTCTGGATGGAGGACTTGGTCGTCCTGGCTGATTTCGTTCTGGATCCGGTTCAGGTGCCTGGCGTGAGCAAGGACCCGGATGATGACAAGTATCTGGCCGCAGCCATCGCTGGCCGCGCCCCGCTCGTCGTGACTGGCGATCCTCACCTCTTGACGGTCGGGGAGTACGAAGGTGTCCGCATCGTGACGCCCCGAGCGTTCCTGAACCTCTTGAGCGCGTGAGCACCCGGCGCGGGGAGCCGGAGCCGCGTCCTGCAAGCGACGACCTCTCGGCCAACCGGCCGCGCCGTCAGCGCTTCGCCGTCTCCTCGAACACGTACTCGTGCTGCGCGTCGCGCGTGATCAATCGGCGCTTCCCGTCCTTGTCCGCCACGACGAATTCCATGCCGGCGAGCGTCGGGTCAATGGTGATGAAGGAGATCGTCCCGTCGTCGTTCTTCCGTGAGGCCACGGCGCTCTTCCACTCGCCCGCGTCGAAGAGAATCGCCGCCCCTTCCTTGATCACCGTCACCTCGCCGAGCGCGGCGTTCACGTAGCGCGGGGCCAGCTTCGCGGCGGCGGCCGGGTCGGCCGGGACGACGGAGTAGTTCAGGTCCATCCGCGCGCGGGTCACCTTGCCGTCTACGTCGTCGCCGTGGGGCTGGGCGACGTCCCCCTTCAGGGCCTTGGCGAAGTCGAAGGTGGTCGTCGTCATTCCCAGCGGCTCGAAGACCCTCGTCCGCATCGCGCGTCATTCTACCCGATCAACCGGTCCGCCCGCCTCCGCTCTTCGCGCTCTCCTTACTGCGCCTGAGTGGTGTCCAAGAAACAGGGAGATCACATTTCTCGGACCGCTGTCAGGGGCCAAAGTGGCCGCACTCTGAGGTTGGCTTTCATCAAAGGCTTGAGGCCAGTTCTGCGCCAGGGCGGCGGCGTGTCCGTGCAGCCGTTGGTGACAACTATTTTTGCTAATAAGCAAATAAAGTTGCGACTTTTTGTGCGAGGGAGCATAATCCGCTCATGACCGTCGTGCGATCGCTTCAGCCTGCGGTACTGGCCGATCTGCCCCGGAAGATGGTGTTCGTCGTCGGCCCCCGGCAGGTCGGCAAGACCACGCTGGGACGGCAGTGCCTCGACCTGGTCCCGGGCGTGTATCTGAATTGGGACAACCGTGACGATCGACGCGAACTCCGTGCCCCGCGCTGGCCCGGCGGTCGTGCCCTGGTCGTGCTGGACGAACTGCACAAGTCGCGCAGTTGGAAAAGCTGGCTCAAAGGCGAATACGACACGCACCATCCGCGCCTCCAGTTCCTCGTGACCGGATCGGCCAGGCTCGACACGTACCGGCGCGGGGGCGACTCGCTGCAGGGACGCTACCATGCCTACCGGCTTCATCCGTTCTCCGTGGCCGAATTGGTGTCACCAGGCGTGATCCCGGATGTGGCCCCGGGACGGGAACTGATCCTGCCCCCACCGACGAAGACTGCCGCCGCACACCTGGCCGCGCTCTTCGAATTCGGGGGATTTCCCGAGCCGCTGCTGGCGCAATCGGCGCGGACCCTTCGGCGATGGCAGCGCGATCGGATCGACCGGTTCTTTCGCGAGGATGTGCGAGACCTCGAGTCGATCCGCGACCTGTCACTCGTCGAACAACTCGCAGATGCGATTCCGGAACATGTCGGTTCGCTGCTCTCGTTGAACGCCTTGCGTGAGGATCTGGAAGTGAGCCATCGCGCCGTGACGCACTGGATCGGCGTGCTCGAACGCCTCTACCACGTCGTGCTGCTCCGCCCGTTCGTCAGTCGCCGGATCACGGCCCTCAAGAAGATGCCGAAGGCCTACCTCTGGGATTGGAGTCTGGTCACCGATCCGGCGGGGCGGTTCGAGAACATGCTCGCGCTGCATCTGCTGAAGTTCTGCCACATGCTGCGGGATCGGGACGGCTACGATGTCGAACTCTGGTACCTGCGCGATCGCGCCGGGCACGAGGTCGACTTTCTCGTCACGCTCGATCGAAAGCCGTGGTTTGCCGCCGAGGCCAAGCTCGCCGAAACCGCCATTGATCCCGCGCTGCGGTACTTCAGGGATCGCCTGCGCGTCCCGTGGGTCTATCAGGTGGTCAAGGACTGTACGCGCGATGTGGTCGACGATGGCGTCAGGTGTGTGCCGGCGTCCACGTTTCTCGCCGCGCTGGCCTGACGAGCGAGGGCGGCGTCGCTGCGGCAGGGGCGGCGCGGCGTATAATGCGCCGCAGGAGCGACCATGTCCCTGGCTGCGGGCACGCGGCTGGGCCCCTACGAGGTCCTCGGGCTGATTGGCGCCGGGGGCATGGGCGAGGTCTACAAAGCCCGGGACACGCGCCTCGACCGCACGGTCGCCATCAAGCTCCTCCCGCCTGAACTGAGTGCCGATCCCGCCCCTTCGATCGGGTCAGGGTCGGCCCGAGCACAGTCTGCATACGGCATCCGGTGCCACGACGTCGCGCCCGACGGCCAGCGGTTCTACGTGGTTCAGTCTCGGACTTCGCTTGCCCCACCGGTGGTTATGCACATCAGCCTCATCCAGAACTGGTTCGAGGAGTTAAAAGCGAAGGTGCCGGGCGGACAAGCGAGGTAGGCAGACAGGCGGCGGTCCTGTTCCCGCCGCTGGAATACGGGGATCACCGTCTGAGCAGGGACATCGCGTTCACCGGAGGGACGCGGCTCGCCCTGGCACGGTGCATGTGACGCCGGTATTCGAAAGGGAGGCTTCCTATGGATGCGTACGCAGACGACGCCACGACCATTCGTGAGCTTGAGCGTCAGGGGAGGGAGGCAGCCGAAAAGAAGAACCTGGATCGATATGTGTCTTTCTATGCCGACGATGCCGTCTTGTTCTGGCCAGGAGTCCCGATGGTCACTGGCCGGACGGCGATCCGGACATTCATGCAAGGGTTCCTTGCGATGCCCGCGTTCTCGCTGAGCTTTGAAACGGCGAAGGTGGACGTCTCCCGAGCCGGTGATTTCGCTTACTCCTACGGCACCAACAAGGTGACGCTGGTGGACCCGAACGGCAACAAGTTCAGAGATAGCGGCAAGTACGTGACCGTCTACCGGAAGCAGCCTGACGGCACGTGGAAGGTTGTCGCGGATATCGGCAATTCCGATCTGCCGGCGCCGGTCCCGGCGTAGTCAAAACTTCCGCCGCGACCTCGCGGCTACAGGTCGCGGACGAACCGGCTGTAATTGAAGGACTGCACCGTGCCGGACGGCGTGCGGTGCGCATCCGCCACGGTTTCGACCGGCGTGAATCCTCCACCAAGTTCCGCGCTGATCCCGGCCTCGTCGTACCGGCACACCGGCAGGCCGCTGCAACGCTCGGGGCCGTCAGGCGCGAAGGTCGCGATGATCACCGATCCGCCGGGTTTCACGACATCCCGCAGGTGTGCGACGTACCGCACCCGATCCTCAGCGTCGGTCAGGAAGTGGAAGACGGCGCGGTCGTGCCAGATATCCACCTGGGGAACCGTCCACGGCCCCGTGATGTCAGCCTCGATCCATCTCACGCGATCGGCCTGTTCACCCAGCCGGGCCCGTGCCCGCGCGAGCGCGGCCGCCGAGACATCCAGCACCGTCACGCAGCCGACGCCGCGCGCGACCAGGGCGTCCACGAGGCGGGAATCCCCGCCCCCGATGTCGATCACTCACGTGCCGCCTGTCAGCCCCGCTCTCTCCAGCAATTGAAGGGATACCGCCGGCTCAGGCTGGAACCAGCTCACCTCATGTGAGGCTTTCGTGGTGTAGACACGTTCCCAGTGCGCTTTGCGATCCATCATACGGAGCATGTTCCTTCCGCTTCGATCATCTCATATCCTGTCGCGGAGAGCCTGACGATCGCCGGCGGA
Organism: Acidobacteriota bacterium; assembly: GCA_026393755.1. NCBI lineage: Bacteria > Pseudomonadati > Acidobacteriota > Acidobacteriota bacterium. The sequence goes on along the minus strand of JAPKZO010000038.1, from coordinate 50,216 downwards.
AGGTCCAGGCGCGCGCTGTTGTTGACAGGTCCGGGCGCGCAGGTCCGGGCGCGCGCTTGCCTCTTGCCCGGGTTTCCCGGACAATGCGCACGAAGCGAACGACCGAACCGCAGGGGTTAAAGTTGTCCGCGCCGGCGGGTGCGGGCAACCGTCAGGCGGGGGAGGCCCGTTGCGTGCATGACATGGCGGCCATCATGGGCGAGATCCTCCGAACATACGCGCTGCCCGTACGCGGCGACCACGGCGTCGTGCACTGGGCGCGGGTGCTGGAGAACGGACTCCGCGTCGCCGACACCAACGGGGCCGACCGCGAGGTGATCGCGTTGTTCGCCTTGTTCCACGACTCGCGGCGGATCAACCAGTTCCGCGACGACGGCCACGGGCTGCGAGGCGGGGAGTTCGCGCGGTCGCTGCGGGGCACACTGGTGCATCTGGATGATGGCAGGTTCGACCTGCTGTTCCAGGCGTGCGGCCTGCACACGGACGGTCTCACCGAGGGCGGCCCGACGCTGCAGGCCTGCTGGGACGCGGACTGTCTGGATCTGGCGCGGGTCGGGATCAGGCCCAGGCCTCGCCGCCTGTGCACGGACGTCGCGCGAGAGCTGGTGGGCTGGGCGAACGCGCGGGCGGTCAGCAGGCACGAACCCGCTTCGGTGTTAGCGTCATGGGGCCTCGGATAGGGCCCGCCTGACCCGCAGCTGTCGACTCTGCGTGGGAGTCCGGCCGTTCTACCGGTTCAGCCCGCTGCCGACTCGCTTGAAGCCCTCGACTGGAGCAAGGGTTGATGCTCCGGCGCGGCTACTCCTCGCGCCCTCCCTCTTCAGGAGCTTCATGCCCGGGCCGATCGGGCTGCTGTGTTGCCGCATCGCGCGCGCTCGTGCGCACGAGCCGCTCGATGTCGCGGTACTCGCGCCAGTGTCGAGCGCTCACGGAAAGCAATCCGGCCACCGGGACCGCGATGATCACGCCGCCCGCGCCGGCCATCGCCGCGCCGGCCCAACTCGTGAGGATGACCGCCGGCGTCGACAGGTGCATCCCGCGCCCCACGAGGCGCGGGTAGATCACGTAGTCCTGCACGATTCGCAGCACGCCAAGAAACACGACGACCGGCAGCACGCCGCCCGCCGCCTGGGTGATCGCGATCAACAGCGCGACGAGCGGGCCGATGACCGGCACCAGTTCGAGAATGCCTGCCGCCACTCCCATCGACACCGCCGACGGCACGCCGAGCATCGCGAACCCGCCGACACACGCGATGCCGACGATCACTCCTGCCGCCGCCTGGGCGCGCACGTAACCGGCCAAGGCGCTGTTGACGTCCTGCAGGTATTCGCCGCCCCGCCACTGCAGATGCCCGCGCGGCAGCACGCGGAGCGTCGATTGCCAGAACCTCGGCACAAGCGTCAGCAGCAGAAACGCCAGCACCGCCGCGACGACGAGCCAACGGGCGTACGCCGCCGCGTCAATCAGCGTGTCGAGGGTGGTACGGGCTTGGCGCAGGATGTAAGCGATGGCGCCATCCGCACCCCGCTTGAGCACCGGACGCGCGGCCGGCGGCACCGGCGCCTCAGCGATCAGATGGTCGATGGCCTCGAGATCACCGCCGCCGAAGAGGCGGTCAACGGCTGCCGGCGCGGTCACGCGCACCCACTGTTCGACGCGATCGCTCGAGGCGCGCCACGCCAGGGCTCCCGGGATGAACAGGATCAGATAGATCAGGATGATTGCGGCCGGCCGTGACAGCGGACGGCCCCGTCGCCCGACGCGGACGCGGCTGCTCATCTCCGCGACTGCCGGGGCCAGCAGGTACGCGAAGAACATCGAGAGCAGCAGCAGGACCGCGCCGCCCTGGATCACACTACACTCCTGTCACTTTACCGGCTGGCCGGCCGGCGCGAGCAGTGCCTTGATCCTGGTGTCGAACGCGTCGAAGGGCAGGGAGCCGATGATGAGGACGCCGTCGAGCGTGTCGCCCGTGGTGCGGCCGAGCAGAAACGTGGGTGTGCCTTCGATGCCGAGGCTGCGGCCCGCCGCCATGTCCGCTTCAATCTCGGCGTCGTGGAGGGTGCTGCTGGCGCAGGCGGCAAAGGCCCTCATGTCCAGCTTGAGCTCCGTGGCCGCCGTGGTGATGAAGGCCGGGCTCAGTCTGGATGCGTTGCGAAGGAGCGACATCCGCATCTCCCAGAACTTGCCCTGGTCGGCGGCGCAGCGCGCGGCGCGGGCGGCGGGCATGGCCTGCGGGTGGAAGTCGAGGGGGAAGTCGCGGCTCACGAAGCGCACCAGCCCCGTGTCGATGTACTGCTTCTTGATCTGCTCGAATGTCGTGGTGGTGAACCGGTTGCAGTAGGGGCACTGCAGGTCGGTGAACTCGACCAGTGTGAGGGGCGCGTCGGGCTTACCCATCACCGGGCCGAGGACCGGCGTCAGTTTCCCGTGCTGGTCGGCGGGCGGGGCTTTGGGTGCCGGTTCGGGCTGGGTGAGGCGTTCGAGTGCCTGCCGGATGCGGCGGAGTTCCTTGAGCATCTCCTCGCCCTGCTGCTGCGTGATGCCCTGCTGCTGGGGGACGCCCTGCTGCTGGGTGATGCCCTGTGCGGTCGCCGGGGTCTTCGTCTGCGCCATGCCAGGCGCCGGCATTGCCGCGAAACACCCTGCTACAACCATTAGCAAAATCACCCTTCGTCGCACGGCGCACTCCCTTCGAATCAGATCGGGCCCGAGGCTTCTGGGCAGAGTAGCACAGCAGGGAGAGGCGTCGCTGTTCTGCCCTTGAGCAAGGCCGCACTGGCCGAGATTGTGACGGAAGGGATGACCGGAGTTTCCACGAGCCTGGCCCTCGGATGAATGCAAGGCGCGCCGGACGCGCCAGCGGGGACCAACCGCTGATTCGCCGTCTGTGCGGGTCACAACCCGAGTCGGCGGCGCTTCAGGTAAAGGCCCTTTCGGGAAAGGCCGAGACGTGTGGCGGCCTCTTCCGTCCGTCCCTCCGTTGCCGTCAGAGCGTACGTAATGGCTGCCCGCTCGAGTTCCTGCACGAGATCAGGCAACGGCCGGTCCACGCGAAGCCACAGGGACGACGATGGTTGATCTGTCACGGTTGGCTGTTGCGCTGGGTCGGCGGCGAGCACTTCCGGCGACAGAGCATGAGCCGGAATCACCGATCCCGATTCCGCCAGCGCCACGACTCTCCGGAGCTCGTGCTTGAGTTGACGCAGATTGCCAGGCCAGCGACCCAACATAAGATGCTCGACTGCCTCGTCCGACATCCGGATGCCGATCTTATCGAATTCCCGGCACGACTGCTCAAGAAAACTCGCTACGAGATCGGGGATTTCTTCGCGGCGTTCCCTGAGGGGCGGCAAACGAAATCTGAACACGTTCAGGCGGTAGTAGAGATCCTCTCGAAACCGCCCCTCGGCCACCAGTTGCTCCAAGTTTGCGTTCGTCGCCGCTATGACCCTCACGTCGATACGTTGTGGCTTCGACTCTCCTAGCGGATGCACCTCCATCGCATCGAGGAATCTCAGCAACTTGGGTTGGACTTCCAGCGGAAGTTCCCCGATTTCGTCAAGAAAGAGCGTGCCCAGAGCTGCCGCTTTGACTATTCCCTCGAATGACTCGCTCGCCCCGGTGAAGGCCCCTCGTCGATAGCCGAACAACTGGCTGTCGACCAGTTCTCTTGGCAGGCTCGCACAATTGAATGGCACGAAGGGCCCAGACGACCGGCGGGATGCGCCATGAATAATGCGCGCCACCACCTCCTTCCCGGTTCCACTTTCGCCTGTCAGTAACACTGTGACGTCAACCGTAGCAATTCGCCGGGCTGTCCCGACAAGTTCCACCATAGCGCGCGAACGAAAGACGCCATTTCCATTCACCTCTCTCTCGGAAGTGGCCGCGGGTTGACTACTGGCCAGGGCGTCTGGAGCCGGTCCTATTCTCGCTCTCGAGTTCTCTATCACGCGTCCGAAAAAGGCGCAGTTCGTCTGCGATCTTGCGTCAGCAGAAGGGTGAATATTCAGCGTGACAGATTGTCCCGAATCCGCGCCTACGAGGATTCGGATCAGACCAATTCCGTCTGCCCGCGTCGGCTCACTTGATTCGAAACGACGCCGTTGGCGGTAGGAGGTCCACACGGTGCCTCTTCTTCCATCCAACGATGACACCTCTACGTAGCCATCACGAATCCACCCAAGACGCGACATGATCCGCAGAGCTTCCTCGGCGATGAGATGCGGTCGTGTCAGTAGTTCGGGAAGTGTCGCAACCAATGACAGAAGCTCTGAACAGTCAACAGGAGCGCCGGCCAGGTAAGGTGATGCTGCCTCCAGGTGGCAGAAGATCCTAAGAGGTCGTCGGAGAGCGTGCGCGTCTGGCGAGAAGGATATCGAGTTCGCTTCACTGAGACGGCATCCAAGATCGCCAAGACACTGATCGACGGCATCGACATGGGCTCCATTCTCCGCACCAGACGCCAAGACCCTCAACGCCCTCGCGTGGAATGGTTCAGCCTCCGCTATTCCAACCACTCTTGAGACGAACGCACCGAGAATACTGTTGATTTGCCCTAGAGACAGTAGAGACCTGTCATCGCATTCTGACACCAGCGCCGCAAGGGAGTCGGACGTCCTACCGATCTCCCCGCTGTTGAGAAGTGCGCGTGCCTTCAGAGCAGACAGTTGGCGATCGCCGAAAGAACGTTGTCGGTTGGACGGATGGCCTGGAGCACGTTCCAAGAGTCTCACTACTTCACTCAACCGACCGCGCTGGACTAGTAGGCGCAGTTCAGTGCGCGTGTTCCACGTGCGGTACCAGTCTGAGCGCACCTGGAGTAGCGCTGCAGCCCGTACCTGAGCTTCGTCTAGAAGCGATTGGCAGCTCTCAAAGTCCCTCTCCGATAACCTAATCTCCGCGAGTGTCTCCGTTAGAAGTCCGTAAGCTTGATCGCTTGGATCTGCACACGCTAAGGCTGAGCCGATGCACTGGCTCGCTCGGGTCAACTGGCCCAGGGCCAGGTACGAAGCCGCGAGATCTGCGAGAGCTACGACCTTTGTATCGTAGTCCCCTGACTGTTTCGACGTCTCAACCGCACGGACAGCAAACTTCAGAGCCTCGGGGTACGCTCCGGCGAGGTAGTGCAAGCATGAGTACTGGATGTCGAGGAGACCACGCAGCCAAACGTTTGGAGATCGGGTGAGTAGGGATTCGGCGAGAGCGCTGTGTCGACGCGACTCTGCAATATCGCCTCTCTTCGCCTGAGACTCTGCCGAATACACGTGGTACGCGACAGATACCTGAGGTGAACCCAAACGGGCGACATTTCGGCGGAGGTCGTCCTGGATGTAGCTAGTAGATCCTGATCCGGACGCCTCAGATACCACCTTCGCAAGTCGAAGTTGAGCCCAACAGACTTGCTCAAGGCTGTCAGCCCTTTCCGCTTGCGCGCAAGCCAAACGGAAGGCCTTCTCCGCATCTTTCAGATGACCTCTTCTTCTTGCAAGGCGTCCTTCGACGATCGAACAGCGCGCGCGAAGGTAGTCCGACAGAGATTTCGCTCCCGTCAGAATCGACAAGATTGCCTGGGCCCGTTCCGCACGACCGGTGCGTTCCAGCAACTCGGCGTGCAATACGGACCACTCATGCGGGGGCTCTCCGTTGCGCTGCGGCGTTAGTCTACTGAGTTTCGATAGGGCTTCTCCAAATCGTCCTTCTCGCGCCGCTTCCACGACCGCTTGATCTACGACGAAGTGTCTTCCCATCTGAAGCTCGGACGGTTGATATGTTGATTGATTGCCAGAGGCTACTAAGGAATCACTTTGTCAGGCTCTCTACTGTCCGAGTGAATGTGCGAGGAATCGCTCCTAAGATCACCAAACAGGCCGTTGGGTCTGACAAGTCGGCAGGCGAAGCTCGATCGACCAGCCATTCAGCGCCTGCGGCGGCTACCAGTGCAGTACTAACTGCACCCTGATTCACCGAGCAGTTCAGCGCAGGGGCGGGCTGAGCGGTGGAGGCTCTCAACCCCGGCCGGCCCCCCGGGACGGCCGAAGTCGAGGAGGACGGCATTCGTTCTGGCCACGAGGTCCATCGCGATGCTGACGAACTCCATGCCATGGAACCTCCAAACCCAGCGATCACCATGGAACGAGCGCAACTCCAGAATGGGGCTGCCGAGACTCGTTCCAAAGCACCGCGCTAACCAGGACGCCACCGCGGTCGTGACAGGGCTACGATTCGATCCGAGGGAAGGAGCAGTGCTGTGGAGCGCCGAGACGAATCGGGAAGAACTTGCTGAACCGGTGAACGCGTGGGAAGAACGCCAACTTGAAATGATCAAGCGCGCCTACTGTTTCTTCAATCACTCCCATGCCTTCGAATCTCTCACGCGTCAGCCGCGCCGGAAGAAGTTCCTTAACGAACCGAGTGCGGCGACTCCGCAACTCCGCCTCTGCGAGGGCGGAGGCGCGGGCGACCGACGGCATCGTTGGGCGTTCACGAAAGCCCAAAAAGCCCGCGCAGAAGAAGATCCAACCTGCTGCCGTGCGTTGACCTCTTACAAACCGGAATCATGCTGACTCAATCCCCCCAGATGATCCGGTCGCCCCAGATGATCCGGTCGCCCCAGATGATCCGGTCGCCCCAGATGATGCGGTCGCCCCAGATGATCCGGTCGCCCCAGATGATGCGGTCGCCCCAGATGATCCGGTCGCCCCAGATGATCCGGTCGCCCCAGATGATCCGGTCGCCCCAGATGATGCGGTCGCCCCAGATGATGCGGTCGCCCCAGATGATCCGGTCGCCCCAGATAATCCGGTCGCCCCAGATGATGCGGTCGCCCCAGATGATGCGGTCGCCCCAGATGATCCGGTCACCCCAGATAATCCGGTCGCCCCAGATGATCCGGCTGAGGTCGTTGCCCTCGCCGCCCCAATAGACAATGCCCGCACCCACCAGCTTCTCGCCGCCGTCATAGAGCGTCAGCGCCGGCACCTTCGGGCTGGGACCATTCGCCGCCATCCACACGGCCCCGGCCGCATTGAGCGCCCCGGATCCGGCCGCAAAATACCCGTCAGGAACAAACGTCGCCGACAATTGCAGCGCCAGCTTCACATGCTCAGGATGCAGACTCGGATTCGCATCCAGCATCAACGCGGCCGCACCAGCCACCACGGCGGTCGATACGCTCGCCCCGCTCATCGTCATATACGCGGCGCCGTCACCCGACTGCGTGAACGTGGCGCTCCCAAGCGTGTGGCTCTCGGTGTCAATCGTGCTGCCCAGCACGTCGGCCGACATGATCTTGTTGCCCGGCGCCACCAGATCGGGCTTCATCACGAAGTCGATGCTGGTCGGCCCGCGCGAACTGTAGGTGGAAACGTACCAATCCTTCGAGCTCAGACTGTTCCTGGTCGTGAGCGAGCCCACGGTAATCGCAGCCGGCAGGTTGCCAGGCGACGAGATGCCGCCAAGCAGCGTCACGTCCTTCTTGTTGATCTGGACCTTGCCGTAGTTGCCAGCCGACGCCACCACCACCATGCCGGCGTCAATCGCCCGCTGCACAGCCTGGCAAAGCGGGTCGGTCTTGTACGACTCGAACACGGGGTGCCCAAGCGCGATGGTGATGATGCGGATGCCGTACTTGCCCTGGTTCTCAACCGCCCAGTCGAGCGCCGCAATCACGTCGCTGGTGTCGCCGCTGCCATCAGCGCCGAGCACCTTGAGCGAAAGAAGACGCGCACCAGGCGCCACGCCGCCGTAGGTCTGACCAGTGGCATCGGCCCCGAGATCCTTGCCCGCAATCAGATTCGCCAGGTGCGTGCCGTGGCCAAACTGGTCGTCGGTGCTGGTGCCGGTGAAGTCCACCGAACCAACAAGCCGGCCCTTGAGCGCCTTGAACGGAGCCACGCCGCTGTCAATCATCGCCACGACGATGTTGTGACCATCGACGCCAGCAACACCGCCAAAACCGTTCCACGCCTGGGGCGCGCCAACCGTCTGCGCCAGCAGGGAAGCGTCGGCCTTGACCGCGTTGTCGCCGGAAATCTGCGCGACGTCGGGATCGTTGGCCAGCGCGTCGAGCTGCCCGGGGGTGCCTTCGAGCACCACACCGTGCTCAAGCTGCTTCCTGACGCGCAGACCGTACCGCGCCGCCAGTTCGTCAGCCTTCGCCACGCTCTCGACAATCACCTGCATCGAGATGCGCGAAGGAGCCGCCAGCTCGTCGGCCACGTCCTTGGCCAGCCGCGCCCGGTGCTGCGCCGCACCCGGTGCCGCCAGACCCAGCACCAGCAATGCCGCCAGTGCCGCCGTCAGTGTCCATCGATTGAATTTGCGCCCGCCGTTCATATCGCCTCCGTGGGTGATTCCCACCTGTCCTGCCGCATTAGCCGCGCTGTATAAGTCCGCCTACCCTTCGACTCAGTCTGCCGAGCTCAGGGCCTAGAACCGTTCCAACCAGTTCGCCTTGACCGATTCCATCAACACCCGCTGCGAACCCATCGGCGTGCGCACCGTGTGCACACGCCCGTCGCGAATCCAGTAGTAAAGTGTGCGACGCGAAATCCCCAGAATCTGACCGGCCTGCACCATCGAAAGGCTTCGGGCGGTGCCAGGCACCACGTAGTCAAAATCGTCGCCGAGAATGGGCATCTCCCTTCCTCCAATCTCTTCTCGTAGCGAGATTGATGCCACATCAGGGCCCGGGCGCAGATTTAGTGCAGATTTGTGGAACTGTATGAAAATGAGGCAGTTAGCGGGGTGCGATTTCTCGAACAAAAACCCGGCTAACCCGGCCGCCGGCCAATCAATTGGCCTGTCGGCCAGCCGGTTGGCCCACGGTTCGCCATGTCGCCTCGTGGCAATTTGTGACACCGCGCTCGCCCGGAGCGGCCGGATTGTCACAGGAATCCGCCCTGGAGATGTGCTGATCGGTTCCAACCGCGCACACCCCGGCGCACAGGGAGACGACAATACCGTCGCTCCGCCCTCGGATCCGTCATCCGGTTCCGGTGCGCTAAATGCGCCGGATTGACGCGGCCCAACCCCTCGCGAGACGCCGCGCAGACGCCTGCCGAAGACGAAGATTCGCCATCAACGAAGGGCCGCAAACCAAGAGTGTCGTGTGCGCCGATCGCATCGACACGATTCCAGATCTATCGATGCCGCGCGCGGCATCTCTGACGTTCGGTTGCTCCATCACGCGCTGACGGGGGTATGATTCTAAGAGCGCCTCCGAGGCCAGTGGGGCTTCGGGAGGCAGCCGATCATAAGGAGACAGACTATGCGTGTGCGTGTTGGATTCCTCATCCTGGCTCTGGGCCTTGCCGTCGCGGTGACCGCTTGCGGCACGCCGCCCGCCGCTGATATCGATGCCGCGAAGGCCGCAGTCACCGCCGCTGGCACGGCTGGCGCAAGTGAATACGCCGCCCCGTCGTTGACGGCCGCGCAGGACGCCCAGGCCGCGCTCGACGCCGAACTGAAGGCCCAGGAGGGCAACTGGGTCAAGTCGTTCGACAAGGCCAAGCAGCTTGCCGCCGCCGCGAAGGCCGCTGGCGAGAAGGCGGCCGCCGACGCCGCAGCCGGGAAGGCAAAGGCCAAGGAGGACGCCACCAAGGCGATCGCCGACACCAAGACGATGCTCGCCGATACCGAAGCCTTGCTCGCGAAGGCGCCGAAGGGGAAGGGCTCGGCCGCCGATATCGCCGCGATGAAGACCGACCTCACCACCGCCGGGACCACGCTCACCGAGGCCGAGACGGCTCTGGCCAGCGAGAAGTTCCTCGATGCCAAGACCAAGGCGGATTCGGCCATGAACGCGGTCATGACGGTCAAGACGGCTGTCGAGACAGCCAAAGCAGCCATGATGAAGAAGTAGCACTCGCCTTGAGGGACCCGGTGCAGAGGCGTGAATCAACTGCGCCTCTCCCGGGGCTCCCGATTCCCCTGAGATTTGCGACGGCGGACGGAAGAGAGCTCCATGCGACGCGTTGACCCCCACGTGCACCGCAGGCTGGCCGTGGTGGTGGTCGGCGTCCTGCTCCTCGGCGGGGCGTGGCTCGCCCCGCGAACGGTGGCCTCACGCCGGACAGCGGCTATGCAGACGGCGGCCGGCGCCGCGCAGGCCGCCGTGCAGGCGGCCCGCGCCGATGACGCGCTGCACTGGGCCCCGGACGAACTGAAGGCGGCCGAGCGCGCGTTGCGAGACGCGCTGACGCGCCACCGCGTCGAGCAAGTACGCATCTGGCCAATCCCCGACTCGTCGTCTGTGATTGATGCGTGGTCCGCCGCCGAGCGCGCGGCCCGCACGGCGGCGGCTCTCGCGCGCAGCCGCCGCGCCGACGCCACCCGCTCTGCCACCGCCCAGATCGACAAGGCTCAAGCGGACGTCGCGGCCGGCGAGAGGACGGCGGCCACGATTCATCTCGGCCCCAACCGGTGGATGCTGGCCGCGGCCAAGATTGTGCTCGACCAGGCCCGCGCGTACCAGCGCGCTGGCGCGGTCGAGGCCGCCATCGCGCGAGCCAGGGATGCCGAATCGCTGGCCGAGCGCGTGGGCACCCACGCGGCGGGCATCGCGGCACGGTACGCCGATGCCGACACGATCGCCCGGTGGCAGCGCTGGAAGAGCGAGGCGATCAACTGGTCGCGGCGCGAGGGACGCGCGGCCATCGTTGTGGTGAAGGACGCGCACCTGATGACGCTCTTTGTCGGCGGCGAACCGGTCAGAAGCTACACGGTTGAACTCGGGTTCAACTGGATCGCCGACAAACGCCAGGAGGGAGACGGAGCCACGCCCGAGGGCCGGTACCGCATCGTCAAGCGCATGGACCACCTCTCCTCCGACTACTACAAGGCGTTGCTCATCGACTATCCCAACGCCGAGAATCGGGTGGCGTTCGCCCGCGCGCGCCGCACCGGCGAGGTTCCCACGGCAGCGCGGATCGGCGGGCTGATCGAGATTCATGGCGGCGGCGGCCGCCAGTACGACTGGACCAACGGCTGCGTGGCCGTGACTAACCCGGACATCGATCACCTGTTCGGCCGCGTTGCGGTCGGCACACCGGTGACCATCGTCGGGAGCGATACCTATGGACCCATCGCCGAGTTTGCCAACCGGTACGGACGAGACGCCGCCAGCCGCCGGCCCTGACCGCGGTCTGGCGGCTGAGCCGCCTCGGCAGGCAACGCCGAGCGCGCGGGCGGCCTGGCGCCTGCCCAGGATCCGATTCGACCGGCGCATGGTCGTCGCGGTGGCGATTGGCTTGCTGGTTGTTGGCGTGGCGTGGGCCGGCACGGGCTACCGCTATCAGCCTTACATCGACCGGCCCACGGCCCTCTGGGGGAAGATGCCGGCCGGCGACGTGGAACTGAAGCAGTTGACCGCGCGCCTCGATCGCCGATCCCGCGAGCTGACATCGGCCGTTCGCGCGGCGGCCCCTCGCGGCGTGTACATCGTGATCGACCAGACCCAGAACCGGCTGTACCTGAAACGAGACGATGAAACGCTGCTCGAGGCGAAGTGCTCGGCTGGATCAGGAATGGTGCTCAAGGAGACCGTCGGCAAGAAGCGCCAGTGGGTCTTCGATTCGCCGCGCGGGCAGTTCGAAGTGTTGTCGCTGCTGCGCAATCCTGTCTGGGCGAAACCCGACTGGGCGTTTGTCGAAGACGGGGAGCCGATTCCGAAGAACCCGGCGGATCGGCTCGAGTCGGGATCGCTCGGCGAGTACGCGCTCTATTTCGGCAACGGGTTCATGATCCATGGGACGCTCTACGAACGGCTGCTCGGCAGAGCCGTGTCGCACGGCTGCATCCGCGTCGGCCGTGACGACCTTCGGAAAGTCTGGGCGAATGCGCGCGTCGGCATGCGCATCTACATTTACTGACACCTGATGACAAACCACCACTGGTTGACGCGAATCTGCCTGGCGTTGATCGTCGCGGGAGCGGCGGGCCTCGGGGCGGCCGCGTGCGCGAAGGACCAGACCACCTCGCCGCCGTTGTCGGACGCCCAGGCGCGGGTGGCGAGACTCCAGCGCGTCAACAGCCTGCTGCAGCGGAAGGTCGAGCTGGCCGGCAGCAAGCAGTTCTATCTCGTGCTCGATCCGGGCGCCTCCGACATCACGTTGATGCTGCGCGGCGCGGAGCTCCAGCGGTATCCGGTGATCGGGTTGCAGGTGGGCCAGCCGCGGGTCGCGTGGTTTGCGCGGCGCGATCCGAAGCCGTGGCAGGACGCCATCTGGATGCACGGCGAGCTCGATCCGCCCCGGGCGATCGATCGGTTCGTGATCGAGGCCGCTCCGCCGGGCAAGGACACCGCCGAGCCGGAGACCCCGCCCGTGCCTCCCACGCCAGAGGAGTTGTATCCGGTGCCGTCGCGGTACCAGGTGCGCTTCGCCGACGGGCGGTCCATCGAGGTGCGCCCGCTCGACGCGGACGTCCAGGCCGGCCGGCTGGCGCGGCTGCGCGCGTCGTGGAGCGCGAAGTGGCACGATGCCGCCGCCGCGGTGGCGGGCGCGGAGCGCGATGCGGTCCGGTTGCGCATCGTGCTGAATCCGAAAGACGGGGCGTCGCTCTATCGATCCCTGCCGCCAGACGTGCGCCTGGTCATCCTCGGGCAGGAGCGCGCACCCGCGCCCGCGCCGGCGCGTTGAGGCTCGCCGCACCGATCGCCCGCGCCGATGTCATCGCTGTTGGCGTGCGGCGGGCCGAGGCGCCCACAGCACTCGATCAAGCAGCAGCGCGGCGCGCCTGGTGAGCACCGTCATCTCCTCGAGGTTGGTGTACTCGCCCGGGGCGTGTTCCTGAGCGCCCAGGCCCCCGAGGCCATCGAGTCCGGACACCAGCGTGGACACAAATGAGATGTCGCCCGCGCCCCGCTTGGACGGATCGTGCGGGGTGATGGGACCAGTACCGAGATCGCGCGACACCTGATCGAGCGTCGCGAGCAGCGCGCGATTGCCGTCGGTCGGTTCCATCGACGGCATGCCGTCGTCGAACGTGATTGTCGCCGACGTCTTCGGCAGATTCGCTGCGACGATGGCCCGCATCTTTCCGCGGGCGCGCTCCAGTTGATCGCGCGACAGGAAGCGCAGGTCGCCCTCGACGACCACCAACCGGGGCACCACGTTGTTCTTGCCGGTGGCCGTGCCGGTGAACGTCGTCGAGTCGTACTTGACGTCGGTGCCGCCGACGATCACGCTTGGGTTGTAGGTGAGATTCGGCTCGCGCAACTGCGCGTCGAAGGCGCCGAGAATGCGCGCGGCTTCGAAGATGGCGCCGCTGCCGCGGTCGTCGCCGAAAATCGTTGACGAGTGTCCCTGGGACCCCGTGACCTCGAGCCGCCACGAACTAAACCCCCGGCGTCCGACCACTGCGGTTCCGGGTTCATAGCCCTCGAAGGCCAGCGCGACATCGCTGCGGGTTGCCGCCTCGACGAGCGCCTTCCGGCTCGATTCGTACGGTGTGCCCGTGTCCTCCTCGTCGCCCGTGAGCACGACGATCACCTGGCGGTCGGCCAGGCGCCCGGCGGCGTGAAGCGCGCGAAGCGCCTCGATCAGGATCGCGTTCCCGGACTTCATGTCATTCGAGCCGCTGCCATAGCCGCGCCCGCCGTCGCGCCGGAACGCCTCTCCCTGCAGCACCGTGTCGAGATGGCCGATCAACAGCACCCGCGTGCCCTTGGTTCCCCGGTGCTCCGCGACCAGATGGCCCGCCCGCCCGACCTCCTTCTGATCCACCCACGTCGTGTCGAAGCCGAGCGTCTTCAGTTCCGCGGCGTACAGGTCGCCCACGCGCTTGACGCCCTCGTGATTTTCGGTGGCGCTTCGGATGTTCACAGAACGCGCCAGCAGGTCGATGGCGGCATCGCGGCGCTGATCGATGGACGCGAGAATCTGCTGCTCGGCCGGCGGGAGTTGCCTGGCGGAGAGAGGCACGCTCACAACCAGACCGACCAGAATGAGAAGACGACGCATGGTCACAGTGGGTCCTTTCGTGGTGCCGTGCCGCGCGGGGCGCCCGCACAGCAATCAGCTCGCGTCAGCTTCTCACAACAGGCCGGGCAGGCGGAAGTCTCTTGATCTGGCCAGCGCACCGCGATTTCGTGATTGCCAGGGTGCTGCAATCCGGGGGAACCGATGCCATCGCGTGGCTCAGGCATGCCGTGCCCGACGTCGAACTGGCCGCGGTCACGTGGTCGAACGTGCGGAGCGGCATCGCTGACGCGCTTCGCGCCGTGCTGCGACGAGGTGCTCCTCCGCGCCGCGTTACGGCCTGACGCTGGCGTTGTCGTCGATAACGGAGTCGGCGAAGTCGATCATCTCGCGGACGTAGGCGCGCTTCTCCAGGTACGTCCCCGGGAAGAAGCTGCGCTTGAAACCGTAGACGAGGATGTCGCGCACCTCACGGTCGGTGAGGGCGAAGGCTTCTGCCGCACGCTGGATCTCGTCGGTCACAGTCGTGTTCGAGACGAGGCGGTTGTCGGTGCAGAACGTAGTCGAGAGCCGGCGCTTCCGCATCTCGGCAAACGGGTGCCGGCTCAGATCCTGTCCCAGTTCCGGAACAGTCTGCTGGTTGGACGTCAGGCACACCTCGATCGTGATCCGCTTGTCGGCGACAAACTGCGCCAGGCGCTCGACGTACGCCTTGCGATCGGTGACGCGCTTGCCCGTGATCTTCGATTCGTCGAACAGCCACGTCCCGTGCCCAATCCGGTCGGCGTGCAGGTTGCCGATCGCCTGGAAGATCGACTCGGGGCCGTAGTCCTCGCCCGCGTGGACGGTCTTGCCGAGAAACGCTTCGTGCGCCACCTGGTAGGCGGCGCGATGATCCTCGGCCGGATAACCCTTTTCCTGTCCCGCCAGATCGATGCCGACCACCAGCAAGCCTTCGTCGTGCTTGAGCCGCGCCGCCGCCCGCGCCACCTGCACACTGGCGGCCGAGTGCAATTCGTGCGGCGGTGCCTCGGGCAGCGCCTCGAAGAATCGTCTGTATCCTTCCGAAAGAGCCGGAGTGAAATGGCGCAGCGCGCACAGGATGATCCCGGCGGCGAAGCGAGGCTCCAGGCCGGACGCCACCTCGGACCGGGAGTTGAAGGCGGTCGAGGCCCGGCGGATGCCGGAGTCCACGGCCCGCACGACGTCCGTGAACTCGAACTCCCGGCGCACGTGAAGCTGGGGCGCGAAGCGGATCTCAACGTATCGCACGCCCTCGGCCTGGCAGTCCTCGCACAACTCGAACGCCGCCCGCTCGATCGCTTCGCGATCCTGAAGCACCGCCACCGTGTAGCGAAATCCCTCGAGATACTCGATGAGAGTGGCGTACCGAGGACGAAAGACCGTCTCCCGTAGGCCATCCTCGGTATACGACGGCAGTTCGATGCCGCGCTCGCGGGCCAGTTCGATGAGCGTCGGCAGGCGCAACGACCCATCGAGATGAACGTGCAGATCGGTCTTCGGCAGGCGGCGAATCACGTCACGTGTCATCGCGTCTCCCTCACCACTATACTCGCGCGATGACGCATTGGAACGGGGCGGACGGCAGGTCCAGTGCGGGGTCACCGGCTTCAATGCTCGCGACCAGCTGGCCGCTCATGTCATAACTGGGTACGGTTCACCTCACGCGGGTCTACCGGCGGTCCCGCAGCCGAGCCCTGTTGGTGTCGCACGGGCGAAGCGCCGGTATCAGGGCGCTGCGCAGCTCAGCCGCCGAGGGAAAGCGCTCGTGAGGCGCCACCGCCAGGCAGCGCCGTAGCACCGCATTCAACTCGGCGTCGTTGGGAACCCCTGGCGGCAGGTGGTAATCAGGACGGATGTCCGCGCCGTCGGCGAAGGGCCTGGCTCGTGTCAGCATCTCGACCAGAATCACGCCGGCCGAATAGACATCGGCGCGGGCGTTCACCTCCTGTCCGCGGAGTTGCTCGGGCGCCATGTAGGCCAGGGTCCCCATCACGACACCCGACTCGCTGAGGCTCGCCGAGGTCGGCGCCGCGGAGGGCAGGGGACGGATCTTTGCCAGCCCGAAGTCCACGATCTTCACCGCCAGAGGAGCGCCAGCCCGGCCGACGCCCAGGATATTCTCGGGTTTGAGGTCTCGGTGGACAACGCCCTGCTCGTGGGCAGCGGCAAGGCCGTCCAGCATCTGCTCGAACCAGTCTGCCGTTTCGCCTGGCGCGAACGCGCCTGCCCGCTTCATTTCCGCGCGCAACGTGGCGCCGTGAAGTCGCTCCATGACGAGGTACGCTCCGCCGCCTTCGAGTTCGCCAAAATCATACAGGGCGACCACATTCGGGTGGTTCAGGCGCGCCACGGCCTGAGCCTCCCGCCGAAACCGGCGCAGCGCGCTCTGGTGGCCGAACGCTCCCCCGAGCATGACCTTGACCGCGACTTCGCGCCCGAGCCGCAGGTCGCGCGCCTCATAGACTGCACCCATTCCTCCCCGGCCGATGAGCCGGTCCAGGCGGTACTTGCCGTCCAGCGTGCGGGCCACCGGCAAGGTGAGGGTCAACACGCTCCCGTCGCGGTCGCACGCCCTGGCGCCGCGATCGAAACACGCGCCGCACACGGGGCACTCCTGCATCACGCTCACAAGACTGCCGTCGAGCTTGGCGAGCACGTCGCGCCTGATCCGCTGCTCATCGGTCACCTGCCCCTTGAGGCGCAGGTTGTCGAGCATCACCGACGTCGCCTGGATCATCACCCGCACCAGTTGGATGTCGCTTGCGCCGTACGGTTGCTCGGACTGTTTCTCGCCAAGCAGCAGCACACCGTCGACCCGCCCCGTGCCTGCCACGGGCACGATGATCCGCACGCCCTGCTCTTCGAGCCACCGGGAGTCGCTGCCTGATGCGCCGCTTCCCGTTGGCAGCGGCATCTGGGCGACGCTTCCCAGGCGCTTCAGATCTTCCAGCAGGCTCTCGCTGATCGGAAATGGAGTGCTCGCGAGCGACGGATCCGAGCTGTGTGCCAGCGTCATGACGCTGCTCGTGCGCCACCAGAGGTGCATCGACTTCGGGTGGAGAGAGCGCTCCAGTTGCCGGCAGACGAAGCCGGAGATCGCTTCCTCCGAGTCGAATCGGGCCAGTTGGTCTACCAGCCCGAGGACCACTTGCCCGCTGTCGTACTGTTCGTGGAAGAACTTCTGATCGAGCCATCGGAGAAGCGGCGCGCGAAACCGCAGGCTCAGGCCGAGGGCCAGGATCCAATAGAGATACGCCGTCGTGCCAGTGACCAGTTCCGCGATGGTTCGCTGGCGGTAGCTCACCACCGTGTAGAGCAGGGCGCCGATCGGCAGAGCCAGCAGAGCCTGAAGCGCGCGGCGGGCGAGCAGGTACTGAATGCCGAGCCGGATCGCGACCTTGACGCCGAACACCCCGTGCTTGACGACCGCATACGCAACGCTCAACGGGATCGCAACACTGAACCCGCACGTGACCATATCGAACACGGTCCAGGCGTATCCCGGCAGAAGCCACCGGGCGATGTCGGGGTTCGCGCGGACAAGACCCACCACGCCCAGCACCGCTGGCGGCGCCAGGCCCACGACCCCGCCGAGGGTGATCCAATGGAAGCGGCGGCGCTGATCGGGATCGGTGAGCGCACGATACTTGTGGACGGCAACCACGATCGCGCCGAACATCGCCAGCAGGCCCGTGACATTAAGTACCCATGTCATCAGTGTGCCCACGGGGCCCGCAAGCCACGGCGTCACTGCCTGCGGACCCTGCACGAACCCCACCCATGTGAGATACTCCGCAGGGACCGCGAACGTCGCCGTCCCCAGGTACAGCAACCAGAGCAGCGTCCTCCATCCTCTTGCCCGGGGCGGGTTGCCGGGAAACAGATAGAAGAAGTGGTAGCCGAGGACCACGTGCAGCGGTTGCAGGGCGTAGAGGGCCGTCAACTGACTGGTCTGCAGGAAGACCAAGCCAGTCAGGACAGCCGCCGCGAACGCCAGCCGGGCCATTTCTTCCTGCGGCCGGGCAAAGCCGATGAACAGCCCTATCGCACACCAGGCCAGGCTGAGCAGAAAGAAGAACAGCCGATACGTCAGGTCCGGGCGGGCGCCAACCGTGGGCAGCACGTACTCCCGCGCCGCACCGGCCCGGCTGACCTGAATCCGGTAGTGCTCTCCGATGCCCAGAAAGTCGCGGTAGGGCGAGGTGCCGACCTGGGCGACGTGAGCGTCGCCGTTCAGACTGAGTAGAACATCACCCGGCTGAAGCGCGTTTGCGGCGGGGCTTTCGGGCCTGATGCTGGCAACTTGCCACCGCGCGCCTCGCTGCGCCTCAGACCATCCGAAGACCGCGACGGCTCGCGGCATTGTCCAGGCCGCGTAGCCGAACGTCACGACAACCCCAGCGAGCATCAGCCAGACAACAGACAGAAACGCGCGCCGGCGGACGGGGAAGTCTCCCGTCTGGGGCCCCGCAGGATGCTCGTTCTCAGTCGCGGGTTCAGGGAGGCCGGACCGATCGCCAGCGGGTTCGGCCGCCTGCCAGGCGGGCTGCTCAAGGAACGAGTCGTCGCTTGCCTCAGCGAGCAGCGATTCGACCTCTCTCAAGATCTCGGGGTCGTCCTTGCAGGCCTTCTCGAGGAAGGCTGCCCGCTCATCGGGATCGCGGTCGAGCGCCGCATGATAGACGTCCTTCACCCGCTCCCATTTGCCGAGATGCATAGGTTCGAGACCCCGCCACTAGCACTCTGTCGTCGGTTGGTTATCCGTGCTTCGAGTCGTCCGCGCCCCGGCGAATCTCCCGTCGGAGCCAGGCCTTGGCGAGCTTCCAGTCCCGCATGACGCTCTGCGGAGAGATCTTCAGCACGGCGGCGGTCTCATCGACGGTGAGGCCGACGAAGAAGCGCATCTCGACCACCTGCGCCTGGCGCGGGTCCATCGTTGCCAGATGCTCCAGGGCCTCGTGGATGGCCAGGATCTCCCGGGCGCGTCCGGAACCCATGTCCGGAACCTGATCGAGGTCGATGTCGGGGGACACGCCGGCGCGCCTCGACAGCCCACCTCGCTTCTGAGCGCACCGGGCACGGGCGGCGTCCACCAGGATTCCCCGCATGATGCGAGCCGACACGGCATAGAAATGGGCCCGGTCCGCCCACTTGACGTCGCTCATGGCCACGAGCCTGAGGTAGGCCTCGTGAACGAGCGCCGTCGTCTGCAGGGTCTCGCCATCCCTCCCGCGCATGTGCCGCCGCGCCAGCCGTTTCAACTCCCGGTACACGACGGGGGTCAGGTCGTCGAGAGCCGTGGCCTGCCCCTTCTCCCAGGCCCTCAACAAGGCGGTGATCTCGTGCGTCGGGGCGCCGGGCATCGGCATGGCAGGGGATTCCTCGCCGCCCATTGTAGTTTCTGCCAGCCGTTTTCGGTACCCCAATTGAGGGCCACTGATATCGAAACCGGTCTTCTGCGCCGACGCGGGCTCTTCCCGCCCCGGCCCGAACAACTCTCCTGAAGGAGCTTCGACATGAAGGTGTTTACACGCTGGATGCTCGCCGTCGCACTGAGCCTGGTGTCAGCGTCTGTCGCGCCGGCACAGGGCCGGGAAGGTCTTCCTGGCGTCCGGAACCTGCCCTCCGACGTGGCGATTGGGGTCCCGCAGCGGACTGTCCTGTACCAGAACATCGTCTACTACAGCTGGACGGTTCGCGTCGGCCCGGGCGAGCACGACGTGATAGGGCTTCACCGGGTCGTCAAGGAACGGCGCTCCCACCAACCGGCAGATCCGGCCCAGGCGGTCATGTTCTTCCCCGGGGCACCGACCTACTTCAAGGGGCTCTACCTTGAGCCGCTGATTTCAGACGTCCCCGCGCGAGATCGCGCCATTGCGATCTACCTGGCGGCCAACGATATCGATGTCTGGGGGATGGACTACAGGTGGGCGCTCGTCCCCGAGTCCACCACCGATTTCCTCTTTATGAAGGACTGGGGCATTTTGCGGGACGTCGAGGACGCGCAGATCGCGCTCACGATCGCCCGCCAGATGCGGGGCAGCACGTCCGATCCTGCGGGGCCGCTCTTTGTGTCGGGGCTCAGCTACGGCGCGCAAATCAGTTACGCCGTCGCCGCCAACGACACCCAGCGTCCGCGCGAACTCCGGAACGTGAGGGGGCTCATTCCGCTCGACTACGGCGTGAAGTTCGAGGGCGCGGACTACCAGGCACAGTCCTGCGCGAAGCTGAAGGAGCTTCGGCAGGTGATCAAGAGCGGCACGTACAACTGGGATAACCGGGACATGTTGGCGATGGGCCGACTTGCCATCGACCAGCCGTTGGAGGTTTCGCCCTATGACCCCGGATTCGACAACTATCACTTCGCGCTGGGTGTCGCAGGATGGCCCGAAGACGCCGTGATCCCCTGGCACTTTGCCGGGAGCTTGCTCGATGCGAATGGGAACCCTGATGCCCTGCGATTCACCGAGCCCAGGCTGTGGTTCGATCTGCTCGGCAACAACGAATCGCCTTACAGCCCGAACCGGATCGACGTGGAAGACGCCACCGTCAACTGCGGGAGGCGCCACCCCGGAGTCACGTACGCCGACCATGTGGGTGACATCACGGTCCCTCTCTTCTACGTGGGAGCGGCCGGAGGCTTCGGACACTTCGGGGACTATTCGACGACCCTCGTGGCGAGCCACGATGTCACGATCCTGATCGTCCAACTGCTGCCGGACGACCAGCGGGCCGAGGACTTCGGGCACGTCGACCTGCTCACCGCCGTCGATGCTGAAACCCTGGTGTGGCAGCCGATTCTGAACTGGATCAAGGCGCACAAGTAGGTGGCAAAAGAACTCTCCTCTGACACTCACAAGGGCGGCCATCACCATGTCGGTGGAAACCAAATCGCGAATCTCAATTTCAATTTCGAGGTGAAGTATGCCGAAACTCAGGAACGCTTTGTTTCTCGCGCTGCTGCTTCTGGTTGGCAGCGCCCAAACGGGATGGGGTCAAACACCACGCGATCTGGGCCATGCCCCGAATGGAACCTGGGCCGCACTAAATGCAGTGAATGATTCCGGAATGGCAGTGGGCTGGGGTGACGTTGCCGGAGATACCAGGATGTTGGGGTTGAAGCTGAGTCCGGATTCCGACTTGACCTGGATTGTAAACGGCATGAGCAGCAACGAGATGTGGGCTTCGGAGGGGATGGGAATCTCCAGCGCGGGAATCGTTGCCGGACATATCAGGTCAGAGAACGGTGAAGCAAGGGCCTATGCCTGGAACGTTGACGACAAGACAGGCGTCGATCTTGGAACCCTCCCGGGCGACGATGGCAGCGCAGCCATCGCAATTAACAGTTCGGGAACTCTCATCGTCGGCAACAGCTACCATTGGCTCAATGCCAGAAGCATCTGGGCGACAGCTGTCGTCTGGAGATTGGAGCAGGTGTGGAACCACGGCCAGCCGACCGAGAGGTGGGTGATTCATGTCCTTCCGACCGGAGGGCTGGAACAGCACAACGCCGTGTTCAGAGGCGATACTCTCAACAACTGGTCCGGCTGGGGAGTCAATGATCTGGGTCAGATCGTTGGTGATGCCTGGACCAACAAGTATGACGAGATCGCCGTGGTCTGGAATCCGGACCGTAACGGTGGCTGGACAGTCCAGCGGTTGCCGAACGTGAGCACTTCCAGCGGCAAGACGTATGGTTACACCGAGGCACTTTCCATCAACAACCAGGGCGAGATTGTCGGCGACATGAGCGCTGATGCCTGGAACACAACTACCCCCGCGTATTGGATGGTGAGCCCGCCTCCCAAGCACCACGTCTGGAACCTGACAGAGCTTGGGTATAACCAGGTGGCAATCGCGTGGTGCATCAACGATGTTGGCGACATCGTGGGGATGAATTACGATTCCGCTTCCCACATAAGAGCGGCGCGTTGGGTTACAACCGATCCAGGCAACGCGATCCAACTTGTGGTTCCGGGGGACTACAGTCGCGCTCTCGGAGTGAACAACCACGGTGTGGTGGTAGGGCGTTATCGACTTGACACCACAGGCCCGCTCCAGGCGTTTGCCGCCACGATCATCCGTTGATTCGTGGGCTTCAACATTGACGTTTCATTGAGGAGCCGCCAGAGGTATCGGACGGCTTCTTGCTCCCGATCGCGCCCTGGCGGCCTCGCAACCCCGCCCCAGCGCGATCAGGCGAACCCGATCGCTTTCGAACCATCAAGGGCCACCATCGCGGTGGCCCTTCGCGTGTAGGGGAGCCGCCTGACGAGGGACCAAGACCGGCATGCTGTCATCCATTCACGTACCATCGGTGCGGCGACAGCGGCTCGCCCGTCCGGACGCCAGGACTCGACGTACCCGGTGCCATCCGCCGACGTTGCGCACGCCCGGCGATGTCAGTCAGAATCAGCTTGAGCCGGCTCGCCGGTGGGCATGGCAACGACAACGCGAGGGATCCATGATGAACACGACGATCGGATACGCGGCGCACAGCGCGACGACGCCGCTCGAATCATTTCCGTTCGAACGCCGCGAACCTGGACCGAGCGATGTGGAGATCGAGATCCAGTACTGCGGAGTGTGCCACTCCGACCTGCACACGGCACGCAACGAGTGGATGAACACGGTGTACCCGGTGGTCCCGGGTCACGAGATCGTGGGCCGGATTAGCCGCGTCGGCGGCAGCGTGACGCGCTTGGCGAAGGGCGATCTGGCCGGCGTGGGCTGCATGGTGGATTCCTGCGGGACCTGCCCGGACTGCCGCGACGGCCTGGAACAGTACTGCCAGAGCGGATCGATCTTCACCTACAACAGCCCCGACACGCACACCGGGACGATGACCTACGGCGGCTACTCGACGCGCATTGTCGTCGACGAGCGGTTCGTGTTGCGCGTGCCGTCGTCGTTGAGCCTTCCCGGTGTGGCGCCGCTCCTGTGCGCGGGGATCACGACCTACTCACCCTTGCGTCACTGGGGAGTGGACCGGGGACAAAAGGTCGGAATCGTGGGACTCGGCGGGCTTGGCCACATGGGGCTGAAGTTCGGGCGCGCCTTCGGCGCCCACGTCGTGCTGTTCACGACCTCTCCCGGCAAGATCGCGGACGCGCGCCGGCTCGGCGCGGACGACGTGGTGATTTCGACGGACCGGGACGGCATGAAGAAGCACGCCGGCAGCTTCGATTTCATCCTGGACACCGTCGCCGCCCCGCACGATCTGGACGCGCTCACCGCGCTGCTCAAGCGCGACGCGACGCTGTGCCTGGTGGGGGCGCCGGCCCAGCCGCATCCGTCCCCGGCCGTCTTCAATCTGATCTTCCGGAGGCGACGGATCGCGGGCTCGCTCATTGGCGGCATCCGCGAGACCCAGGAGATGCTCGACTTCTGCGCGGAACACGGCCTCACGTCGGACATCGAGATGATCCGGATGCAGGACATCAACATCGCGTACGAGCGCATGCTGAGAAGTGACGTGAAGTACCGTTTCGTGATCGATCTCGCGTCGCTGCGCTAGTCAGGCCGTCGGCGCGCCATCGTCGTCACCCTCGGCCAGGCCGACCGCCTGGTCGAAGACGACGTGCAGATTGAGGTTGTGCCGGCTTGGCGCTGGCGTGCGCAGTAGGGTCGCGCCGGCGCAACCGAAACCGCAGCGCGATCCGACGCGGTCACGTGGTCGAACGTACGGGACGGCATCACTGGGGCGCTTCGCGCCGTGCTGCGATGACTTGCTCCTCCGCGCCGCGTCACGACCTGACGCTGGCGTCGTGGTCGAGAACGGAGTCGGCGAAGTCGATCACCTGGCGGACGTAGGCGCGCTTCTCCAGATAGGTGCCGGGGAAGAAGCTGCGCTTGAAACCGTAGACGAGGATGTCGCGCACCTCACGGTCGGTGAGGGCGAAGGCGTCCGCCGCACGCTGGATCTCGTCGGTCACGGTGGTGTTTGACACGAGCCGGTTGTCGGTACAGAACGTGGTTGAGAGCCGGCGCTTCCGCATCTCGGCAAACGGGTGCCGGCTCAGATCCTGCCCCAGTTCCGGAACGGTCTGCTGGTTGGACGTCAGGCACACCTCGATCGTGATCCGCTTGTCGGCGACGAACTGCGCCAGGCGCTCGACGTACGCCTTGCGATCGGTGACGCGCCTGCCCGTGATTTTCGATTCGTCGAACAGCCACGTCCCGTGGCCAATCCGGTCGGCGTGCAGGTTCCCGATGGCCTGGAAGATCGACTCGGGCCCGTAGTCCTCGCCCGCATGGACCGTCTTGCCGAGAAACGCCTCGTGCGCCACCTGGTAGGCCGCTCGATGGTCCTCGGCCGGATAGCCCTTTTCCTGTCCCGCCAGGTCGATGCCGACCACCAGCAATCCCTCGTCGTGCTTGAGCCGCGCCGCCGCCCGCGCCACCTGCACACTGGCCGCCGAGTGCAATTCGTGTGGCGGTGCCTCCGGCAGCGCCTCGAAGAAGCGCCTGTATCCTTCCGAAAGAGCCGGCGTGAAGTAGCGCAGCGCGCACAGAATGATCCCGGCAGCGAAGCGGGGCTCCAGGCCGGCCGCCACCTCGGGCCGGGAGTTGAACGCGTCCGAGGCCAGGCGAATTCCGGCGTCCACCGCCCGCACGACGTCCGAGAACTCAAACTCGCGGCGGACGTGAAGCTGGGGCGCGAAGCGAATCTCGACGTACCGCACGCCCTCCGCCTGGCAGTCCTCGCACAACTCGAACGCCGCCCGCTCGAGCGCTTCGCGATCCTGCAGCACCGCCACGGTGTAGCGAAATCCCTCGAGATATTCTCCGAGGCTGGCGTACCGAGGACGAAAGACCGTCTCCCGAAGCCCGTCCTCGGTCAGCGACGGCAGTTCGAGGCCGCGCTCGCGGGCCAGCTCGATGAGCGTTGGCAGGCGCAGCGACCCATCGAGGTGGACGTGCAGATCGGTCTTCGGCAGGCGGCGAATCACGTCACGTGTCATCGCGTCTCCCTCACCACTATACTCGCGCCGCGCCGGGAGAAGAGGACCGAGATGTCGGGCCGGGGTTTCGAGTAGACTTGGCACGCGTTGGTCGACACCACGCGTCGGCCCTTCCCGTTCCTGCTGGCCGGTCTCTGGAGGATCGCCATATGCTGCGTCGCGTCTTGACGGTGTTCTGTTCGGTCGCATTCGTATCGATCGCGTTTGCTCAGGCCCCGCCGGCGTCACAGAAATCGGCAGTCGTCGCCGCGATCGACGCGCGCGCCGCCGAGCTCGCGCGCCTCAGCGATCAGGTCTGGGCGTTTGCCGAGACGGCGCTCCTGGAAACGAAATCAGCCGAGGCCCTCGCCTCGTATGCCGAAGCGCAGGGATTCCGCGTCCGCCGAGGCGTCGCCGAGATGCCCACGGCGTTCGTCGCCGAGTACGGACAGGGTGCGCCCGTGATCGGCGTGCTCGGCGAATACGATGCGCTTCCGGGGCTCTCGCAGAAAGCCGAGCCGGCGCAGTCTCCGCTCGAGGCCGGTGCCCCCGGCCACGGATGCGGCCACAATCTCCTGGGCGTCGGCGCCCTCGGGGCGGCCGTGGCGATCAAGGAACAGATCGCGGCAGGGAAGATCGCCGGCACGATCCGCTTCTACGGCACGCCCGCCGAGGAGAGCGTGGGCGGCAAGCTCTACATGCTGCGCGCAGGGCTCTTCAAAGATGTCGACATCGTGCTCTCGTGGCACCCAGGCGACGAGAACAACGCCGACACGCGGAGCAGCCAGGCCATGGTCGACTTCATCGTGGAGTTTCACGGCAAAACCGCACACGCGGCCTTAGACCCGTGGAATGGGCGCAGCGCGGTCGACGGGCTGGAGATCTTCACGCACTCGGTCAACTACCTGCGCGAGCACGTCAAGCCCACCGTCAGGATGCACTACTCCATCGTCGATGGCGGCCAGGTGCCCAACGTGGTTCCCGCCTACGCGAAACTCTGGTGCTGGGTCCGCGATTCTGATCGTGACGGCGTCGAGGACGTGATGACGCGGATTCGGAAGATCGTCACCGGATCGGCGCTCGCCGCAGACGTCGAAGCGAAGCTGACGGTGCAGAGCGGCTCCTACAACATGCTGGTCAACATGGCGGGCCAGCGCCTGGTCTTCGACAACCTCAAGTGGCTGGGACCGCCGGCGTTCACGCCGGCCGAGCAGGCCTTCGCCCGCGAGATTCAGAAGGCCGCGGCGATCGAACCGGCCGGCCTCGACGCGACCATCAAGCCGTTCCTGGACAACCCGGGGCCGCCCGAGGGCGGATCGACCGACGTCGCGGACGTCAGCTGGAATGTTCCGACGCTCCAGCTCACCGTGACGACGGCGCCGAAAGACGCCCCGTGGCATGCCTGGCCGGTCGTCGCGTGCGGCGGCATGTCGATCGGCCACGCGGGCATGACGTACGCGGCGAAAGCGCTGGCCTCGACGATGGTCGATCTGTTTGCGGATCCGGCGAAGCGGGCGGCGATCCGGAAGGAGTTCGAAGCGAAAGTGGCCGGAAAGCCGTTCCAGAGTTACCTGCCGGCCGGGCCGCCGCTCGTTCCGAAACGCTAAGGCCGCAGGCGGCGCCTCGCCCCCGGCCGAGCCTCGTCTACCGCGGCCACCACGACGCGGTGGCCCAGTCGGGCTTGTGCGCCATGATGTGCTGCGCCATGTCCTTCAAGCGCTCGCCCTGGTTGACCGGTCCGCTCCAGCAGTGCGGCTTTCCGTCGCCGTAGAGGAAGAACCCCTCGTAGTGCGGGTTGGCCGTCGTCTTCATCCAGTCCTGCAGCTCGCGCGTGGAGTTGTTGAGGAAGTAGGTGTCGGCCGTCCCGGTGTAGACGTGAATCTTGTCCACGAGCTTCGGCCCGACCGCCGCCCAGTTCCGCTGGAGGTAGGCGAGCAGGTCGTAGTTGTCCTTCCAGTATTGCGCCACCTTCGGATCAATCTCGCCCGTCCGCTTGTTGAACAGCGGCTGGAAGTAGCCGTCGGCGCCGAGGGGGCCGTAGACCGCCGACCAGATATCGAGTTGTTCTCCCGACCGGCCCTTCGTTCCATTCACCAGCTCGAAGCGATTGCGCTGCTCGGAGGTCTGGCGCACCTGGCCGTTCACTTCGCGGCTGTTGATCGTGGGCACCTTCAGCCAGCCGTTGGCATTCGTCTTGTAAAACGCGTTCGTGTCCTTGTAGATGTTGATGCCCTCGACATCCGTGAACGTGACCGAGTCGGGGCAGGACGACCACGTGCCGCCGAAGAAATCAGGATGGAAGATCTGCAGGGCGAGCGACTCCCATCCGCCTGTCGAGCCGCCCGAGAGCACGCGCGCGTAGGGCTCGCGCATCACGCGGAACCGCTTCTCGACCTCCGGGATGAGTTCCTGCATGATCGCGTCGCCGTACGGGCCGAGGTTCACGGAGTTCACCGCGTACGAGTCGTCGAAGTACGGTGCAGGGTGCTGGAACGTCACGACGACCATCTTCGGGAAGTCGAGTTTCATCCAGTCCATCGAGATGTTGTAGGCCTGGCGTTCGCTCGGCTTGAACTCGGTATCGAATCGGAGCGGCGCGCCTGCTGAGAAGTGGCCCTGGTCGTACAGCACCGGGTAGCTGGTGGTTTCGCGGTCGTATTCGCGCGGAAGCAGTACCGTCGCCCCGAGATAGACGGGCCGCCCCCAGAACTTCGTGAGCATCTGGCTCTGGAACTTGAACCGCTTCACAAACGGCGTGTCGGCTGGAGGGGCGATCGGCGGAATGACCTTGTCGGCGGCCAGCTTCACGACGCCGCCCGCGGCCGGGTCGAGGCGTACCGTCGTCGGTGCGCTGTAGAGGTTGCCCGGCGACACGGTCCATCGCTGGCCTTCCCACTGGTCGTCGTGCATCCACACCACGTGGCCGTCGGCGCGTTTGAACTCCGAGTAGACATTCACCATCGCCTGAACGACGTAGTCGCCGGCGGGAATGTCGCGGAGGCTGTCGATCGGCGTGCCGAGATCAGTCTCGTCGATGACGGCCGGCGTGCCCGGCGCCAGCTTCTCGACGTCGCGGCCGAAGAGCGGCGTACCCGTGCGGCCGATCTGCTGGCGCGGCTCGCGGTCGCCGGTCCGGGCGATCATCACGTAGACGCGGCCGGTCACCGGGGCCGCGTGTGCGGCCGCCGGGAACGTGATTTCGAAACGCAGGGCCGGCGGCCTCTTTGCCGCCTTCTGCGGCGAAGCGGCGGCAACCGTGACAGACATCGCGAGCGCGGCAAGGCCGAGCAACATCTTCGAGAACAGGCGAATGGCCCCGCGGGCCTGGCAAGCGCGCATCATGCCTCCAGTGGTGTTACGAAGTGGACATTGTAGACCACTCGCGCGCAGCCGAACTCGCGGGAATCTCGGGCAGACGCACGCGGTGGGAGCGGAGCAGCGGCGGGCGCCCGTGCGCTCTCCGCCGGCACCGCCTTCACACACACCCCTTCGCACTCGGCAGACCGGCGACCTTGCACGCCCCCTTGGCCGGGCCGCCCGGGAAGAGCTCGTAGATCTCCTTGAGTGGAATACCTGTCTGCCTGCAGAGCTTGCGGACAAGCGGCGGCACGTGGAACTCGACGTAGTGTCCGCGAACGTAGCGCACGATCTTCCAGTGCTTCGCCGTCAACTGCCCGACGCCGTCCGCGGCGGCGAGCGCGGCGGCGACCTCGTCGTTCCAGCGATCCGGCTCCAGGATGAACCCGTCTTCGTTCACCTCGAGCGTCATGTCGCCAACCGTCAGCTGCGGCATCGTTCTCACCTCGTGTACACCGTTTCTACCACGACACACGAGGTCAGATCCAAAATGCAGCATTCTCAGGCTCCTTGGATCGCGGGACAGGGCAGTCGCTCATCGAGCGTCGACCGATCCACTCCGGTGGACAAATGCTGCCTCTGGTGTTTGACTCGACGGGCAGTCGCACGGAGCGCCAAGTCGGCCTTCGGCCTGTGTTATCGTGTCGCGCATGGAGATCGGCCTCCGCGAGGGCCTGCACTATCTCGACAACGCGGCGACGGTGTTCCCGAAGCCGGCGCCGGTCCTGCAGGCCATGGTCGATTTTGCCGCTTCCGCCGGCGTCGCGCCGGGCAGGTCCACTTTCGACCTCGCCATGGTGGCGGAGTCGATGATCGAGGACTGCCGCCGGGCGATCTGCGAGCTGTTTCACGGCCCCCACCCGGACCGGGTCGTCTTTGCGCACAACGCCACCGACGCGCTGAACCTGGTGATCTTCGGCCTGCTCCGCCACGGCGGCCACGTGGTCTCGACGCGGCTCGAGCACAACTCAGTGCTGCGGCCCATTGCTCACTGCGTTGACGACTGCGGCGCCCGCGCGACGCTCGTACCGTTTGATGGCCGCGGCTATGTCGACCCGGACGACGTGAAGCACGCGATCGGGCAGGACACCCGCCTCGTCGTTATCAACCACGCGTCCAATGTGCTCGGGACCGTGCAGCCGATCGCGGAGATTGGCGCAGTCTGCCGGGCGGCTGGTGTGCCGCTCTGCGTCGACGCCTCCCAGTCCGCTGGCATCGTGCCGATCGACATGCAGGCGATGCACGTCGACATCGTCGCCTTCACCGGGCACAAGTCGCTGCTCGGCCCTACCGGCACTGGCGGTCTCGCGGTCGGTGAGGGCGTCGAGATCCCGCACACGCGCGCCGGCGGCACCGGCGCGAATTCTGCCTCGCGACGGCACCTCGAGGAGTATCCCTTCCGTCTCGAATATGGGACCCCCAACGCGATGGGGATCGCGGGCCTTCGGCGCGGCCTCGCCTTTATCACGGAGCAGGGCGGCGGCGCGGCGATGTGGGCCCGGGAGATGGCGCTCGCACACTTGTTGTCGCAGGCGATCGCCGAGACGACGGGCGTGACGACGCATTGCGCCCCCGGGTCCATCGACAATCGCACGCCGGTCGTGTCGTTCAACATCGACGGCATGGACCCCGCGGAGGCGGGCACCCGCCTCGACGTTGATTTCAACGTCGCGTGCCGGACGGGTCTGCACTGCGCCCCGCTGGTGCACGAGTCGCTCGGCACGGCGCCGGCCGGATCGGTGCGCTTCAGCATCGGGCCGTTCACCAGCCCGGCCGACGTCGAGGCCGGAGCAGAGGCGGTCCGGGCGCTGGCCGCCGAGGTTCGCGGCCGCCAGTGAGCACGGGCGAGCGCGCCGGTCAGGACGTGGGCAGAATTTGGCGATCCACACGGAGGTTCTCACCGATCGGCAGGTTGACGTGCTCGACGCCATCGCGTCCGTCGCGTTTCCGCCTCTGATTGCGGCCGCGTTCGGCCGCAGCTGAATTGCGTCACCCGTGTAGAACGCCAGCGGACTGCGGATCGCCTCGATCCAGCAAGTCCGTCAGGGTCTCACAGGGTCACCTTCCAAGCGGCGAGTGGATCAGTTTCCGAGCGGCGAGACTACCAGGCCCAGACCGTACGATCAGAACATCCCGTTCTTATTGACAATGTTCTTCGGTACGGCCTGACCAATATCCCAGAATTCTGCAATCCGATCGTGTTCGAATCGAAAGATGTGAACGACTGCCATATCGAGATTGCTCGCGGCGCGTCGGAGCCTCGAATGAACGGCAACATAGTCACCGTCTTGAAGGGCCGCTTGAACGGTCAGCGTCTTGCCCGGGTTTCTTGATTCGTCTTCTTCCATGCCTTCCCTGAGCGACACGGCATCACCAGGAAAGAACGGATTGTGGTGGCGAAAGCTTCTCCCCACCTGCCGTCGGTATGCCGCCCGAACGTCACCGGAGACTACGAGAGTCAGGAACTCGACTGCGGCGTCCTTATGAGATTGCTTCGCCATCGCAGAACTCCCTGGTCCAGCTCACCTCCAATCGACAGCAAGCGGGCTGTCACGGCTTGCTGGGCACGGGCTTGCCTGCGACGCGCGCGTCGAGGGTCCCGGCCGGCCGCCCCGCCTCGCGGCGGAGGATTGCAGATCACACGCAATGATCGGGACCCGGCTCAGAGCGCCAGGATCTGGCGAAGCCGGTCCTCGACCGCATGAAGCTCTGACGCAGGCAGTTCGCCCATTTTGGAGGCGATCATGTCGTGTTTGATCGTTCTGACGATGCCCGTGACGATCGACGGGTACAGCAGGCCGGATTCTCGCCAGGCCTTGACCTTGTAGTCTCCCACCAGGAGCCGGCCGACGTTGCTCGTGATGGCGGCCAGGATCATCTCACGCCGACCCTGATGATAGCGGTCGGTGCTGACAATGAGCCCGGGCCGCTGTTTGGCGCCTTTCTCGTCGGCAAAGACGAACCTGACCAGCACAACGTCGCCTCGACTAAAGCTCGTCATACGCGGCGTCCTTCGGGTTGTTCCACAGATCTGCCAACACCGGATCAGCGCCTTCGTTGAGGGCGACCAGATCGGCGAGCGACAACTCGTCGGCAAGATCGTGCCTCAATCGCGCCTCGACGGCCTGCCAGACGTAGTCCCGAATGGATTGATCGCGTCGTGCCGCTGCGATGTGAATGCGACGCCGCGCTTCGCGTGGGACGTCAATGCTGAGTCGCGCTCGGCGCGGCTGGTTCGCTGTCGGCATGTGTTTCACCCTCGACCCACATTGGCACAAATACGTAAATGTGTCAACGGCCCGCAGACGTCAACCGGCGAAGCCGATCCGTGATCAGGTACGAGTTGACGAAGTCTGCACCCTTGGAGACGATGGCCCGCGCTTCTCGATCGGCCAGAGCAATGATGTCCCGGTTTGGCGAAGGTTACGACTCCCGCCACGTCCGGGGGCGCCAACGCGCGCACCAACGTACGGGCGCTTGTCGCGACATCGTCGCGCTCGAGTTGCTGGAGCGGCTCGCCGTGATCACGCTACGTCCCAGCCGAATTCCCGCGTGCAATCTCGATTCCCCGCGCGATTATCAGCCCTGTGTCAGAGTCGGCGCGTACCCTGGGAGCGTCAGATAAGGGGCCTTATCTTCATCTCGCCCGGGGGGACGCTTTGGGCGTCGCTCATGCTTCCTATCGTCTGTCAGCGGTGACTGATCGCCAGTAACCCATCATGAAACAAATGACCAACGTTGTGGAGGCAGTGACCGCGCGTCGCGATGAGCTTCGAGCGGAATTGGATCGGGTTGAACAGGCGATGGCGGTGCTGTCAGAAACTGACGCCGGCCCGGCCCGGACGTCGTCCAGGTCCAGAAAAGGGCAGTTGGTGCCGTGCGGGGCGGATAACTCCCCGCGGCCAAAGCCGACGCGAACCATCAGTGAGGAGACCCAGTGGAATCTTCAGTTCCGTTGGGCGCAGCCGTCGAAATCCAGGTCACAACGCAGGCAGCGGCCGGCCTCGCGGCGGGCGGCTTCCTCCGTGACGACCTGCTCCACCTCGACCAAGTCGGCTCGTCGCTCGTCGGCGAGCACATGAGGTATGGCGAGGCGTTGGGTGCGCCCGGCGCCGACCGAGCCCTGTCGTGCCGGAGCAGGATCCACGTACCTTTCCGACCGGGCAGCGTCGACCGCCGAGTTGCCTCCGCCAATCACACCTACTCTGCCCTTCGCTGCCATCACGCGCGCTCGACGCATCGTCGACTTCCGAAATCAACTCACCCACGAGTATCCGACCGTCGACGACACCGTTGTGTGGGCGATAGCGGACCGCGACGTGCCCGTGCTGCGAGACGAATGCTCGGCGTTCATGAACAGCATCCTCGCTGATGGCGAAGCGGACCAGGCTGGATTCCCACGCTAGCTGACGCCCTTGTGGTTGGCGCACCGCTCACGGCTCTGGGCCCTCGGCCTGCCTTGAAGCGCGTCTTGCCGTCAGGCTACGAGTGGCCAAGCGCCAGCCGCTAGCGCTGCGAACCGCCGCGCCCGCGCGCACCCCGGCCTGCAGGTGACTTCTCGACCAGTCGCCGCAGTTCCTTGATCGGTTCGGGGTTGTCGTCCACCTGCAAGCGCAGCACGACGTCGTTGTGCAACCACACGCCGGCGTCTTTCTTAACGACGATGAGCGCGGCGGATTGCTGGCCGCGATTGTCACCGCCAGCCGCCTGTCCCGCTTCGAGCGCGGCGACCAGTCGCAATGAGATGTGACGGCGGTTGCCGTTCGCATCCTTCTCGCTGTTCTCGAATCCCGCGACCATCGCGGCCGGCACGTTGCTGGGTTTGATGCCGTCAGCCGGCGGCCACTTCCCGTCCGGGCGCCCGAGCGTGTTGCCTTGCGCGGTGCAGAACTTCCCCTGTGCGTCTCCGAACTCTGCAGGCGCGCCAGGCCCGGAGTACGCCGCGACTTCGCCCTTCGCGTTGATCACGGCAAACTGGCGGCCGGCTTTCGGCCAGGCCTGCCGGCCATAGCCGGGGTCGGGATCGCTGTCGAGAACCGCGGTGATGATGGCCTTCGGTGTAGTCCCTGCGCGCAGGAGTGCGAGTCCCTTCGGCCCGTACCCGACGTCCACGATCGCCTGCGTCGCGACCGCGCCCACACCAGCCTCGGCCCAGAGGACGCCGTTGCCGACAGAAAACACCCTCGACTGGACAGCGGCGCCGATCTCCTGCGTCTCTGGGTCATAACCAAGGATCGAAAACGTGCCGGGAGGCTCGATGCCAGGCGCCTGCCGGCCGGCTGGTTGCTGCGTCGTCGTGACGATCAGCGCAAGAGTTATCACAGTGGTCGCAAGTGGCGTCTTCATAAGCATGGGCATTTGACCCCAGACGTCGGTGGCATGTTATGCCTTCTTCGCGCATTGGCGCGCATCCAGTCTGCGGAGAGGGACCGTCCCACCTGGCTATCGTGATTCCGGCCAGATTCGTTCCCGCACCTTGCCGATTGTCGTCTGCTTGTCGGCCCCGATCTCGAGCGTGACGAGGTAGTCGCCCGGCGGCACAAGAGCGCCGCCACCACCACGACCGCCACCGCCGCCCGCGCGAGCTCCTCGACCGGGTGCGCCACCGGCGGGCGCCGCCGCCGTCTCATTCATGCCCCACCGCAAGCGATTGAGGCCGGCACGCACCGGAGTCGGCGGGAGCTGTGCGACCAGCCTGCCCGAGATGTCTGTGATCGTGATCGTGGCCGGCGCGGTTGACGCTTCTTTCGCCCAGAAGTTGATCGTCATCGCGTCGGGCTCGTTCGGCACTTCGATGTACCGGTCGCCGAAGAGGCGATAGTTCATGCCCTGGCTGCCAAAGCCGTAGTGTGCCCTGGGCTCGATGTCGAACAGATGCACGCTTTGCGCGAGTGTGGCCGGCGTCAGATCCTGCAGCGGCGAGATGTCTCCCGTCCAGAATCCGCGGCCGTAGGTGCCCAGCACGAGG
The DNA here is from genome assembly GCA_026393755.1 of Acidobacteriota bacterium. NCBI lineage: Bacteria > Pseudomonadati > Acidobacteriota > Acidobacteriota bacterium. The sequence continues at coordinate 15,996 of JAPKZO010000038.1, read as the reverse complement.
TCGTGTTCGCGCGGATGAATGAGCAGGTCGTGCACCGCGACCGTCGGCAGGTTCGACGTGAACCTAATCCAGGTGGCCGCGCCGTCTATCGAGACGAACACGCCGATGTCGGTGCCGACGAACAGCAGGTTCCTGTTCTTGCGATCCTGGACGATGACGTTCACGGCGCCGGTGGGGAGATTGGCCGAAATCGCCGTCCAGGTGTGTCCATAGTCGGTCGTCTTGTAGAGGTACGGCATGAAGTCGTCATTGCGGAAGCCGTTCTTCGCGACAAACGCCGTGCCCGCGTCGTGCGGTGATGCAAGAACGCGGCTGACCCAGCGATCGGCTGGCGCGCCGGCGGCGGTCAGCGCCGGCGTCAGATCCGCCCACGTCCCGCCGTGGTTCCTCGTGACGTGTACCCTGCCGTCGTCGGTCCCGACCCAGATGAGGCCGGCCGCAATCGGCGACTCGGAAATCGACGTGAGCGTGCAGAACGGGACGTTGTTGCTGATCTTCGTGGGATCGTTGGTTGTCAGATCGGGGCTGATCGTCTCCCAGTGATCGCCGCGGTCGAGCGAGCGGTGCAGAAACTGCGAGCCGGCATAGATGACGCGCGGGTTAAACGGCGACATCGCGATCGGCGCGATCCAGTTATAACGCAGCGGCGGAGTGCCCGAGCCCGCTCGACCCGGACTGATGTTGGTGCGGATGCCGGTCTTCTGGTCCATCCGGCCCATCGCGTTCAGTTCGCGCGTGTTGTAGACCCAGCGGCTGTCGGTCGGATCGACGATGTTGTACATGCCGTCGCCGGGGCCGACGGTGACCCAGTCGTCGAGCGAGATGCTTCCCATCCTGCCGTTGCTCGGACCCTTCCACGAATCGTGATCCTGCAAGCCTCCGTACACGTTGTACGGATCGTCCATGTCCACGCCAACCGCGTAGACCTCGCCAACCAGCAGGTTGGGTGCGTAGTCGCTGGTCCGGCCGCCGTCGTTTGACAACTGCACGCCGCCGTCGCTGCCGAGAATGATGCGCTGCTCGTCCTGTTCGTCCCACCACATGCACCGGAAGTCGCCAAACGCGCGTCCGAAGAACCGCTCCCCGGTCCACGTCCGGCCGCCGTCGCGGGTGACGTACATGCTGTCGCTGGTGACGATGACGACCTGGTCGTTGTGCGGATTGATCTTGATCTGATTGAACGAGTAGGGGGCTTTGCCACCGGCGACGTTGACGTCAGACGTCTTGTGCCACGTCTTGCCGCCGTCATCGGTGCGGTACAACTCGTTGCCGATGATGCCCTGCGCTAATGGCGCGAGGGCGGTTACTTGTCCGGTTCCGCCGTTCGCGCCCGCACCTGCCGTGGCTGCGGCTCCGAATCCAGCCGCGCCCGCGCGGCCCCCGCGAGCCGGCGGCGGGGCGGTCCGAGGATTCTGGTTCTCGACCAGCGCGTACAGAATCAGCGGGTTCTTCTGATAGATGTCGATGCCGATGCGCCCGATCTTGCCAGTCGGAAGCCCGCCACCGAGTGGCGTCCATGTGTCGCCGGCGTCATCAGTGCGATAGAGGCCGCTTTTCGGCCCGCTTTCGATGATGTACCACGGCTTCCGGTCTTTGTCGTACATCGCCGCGAAGAGCTGCGTCGGCTTCTTGCGGTTGACGACCAGGTCGACGGCGCCGACGCCATCGTCAATGTAGAGCACCTTCTGCCATGTCTTCCCGCCGTCCAACGTCCGGAAGACGCCGCGCTCGGCGTTCGTCGAGAAGAGATGGCCGAGGGCTGCGACATAGACGATGGCCGGGTTGGTTGGGTGAATGACGATGCGCGCGATGTGATGCGAATCGGGGAGCCCCATTGACTGCCAGGTCTTGCCGGCGTCGGTGGACTTGAACACGCCCTTGCCCGAGATCGAGCTGCGGGCGTTGGCCTGGTCGCCGCCGCCGACCCAGACCGTGTTCGGGTCGGATGGCGCGAGCGCGACCGCGCCGGTAGCCTCGAGGCCGACGCTGTCAGTGATGTTGTTCCACGTGATGCCCCCGTTGACCGTCTTCCACACGCCGCCGCTGCGGCTGGCGGCGTAGATCGTGTAGAGATGTTCGTGCGCGGGCCGCGTGGGGACGTCGATCGCCGTGACCCAGGCGCCGGTCCGAAATGGTCCGATGTTGCGCATGGGCAGCGCATTGATGACGTCCTCGAGCGCCGCCTGTGTTCGGGTGGGCGCCGTCGCGGGCGCAGGCTGCTGCGCGGCGGCCGGCAGGCCGGTCCACGCCAACACGAGGATGAGTGCGATTCGCTTCAGGTTCATCGGGCACCCCACTTCGATGCGACAGGCGCCAGGCCGCATGCCTGGCACGTCACGCCCATGCAATGTGCCGTCATTCTAGTTCAGCGCCGCGTTGCGCCGCCCGCCACTGTCACTGGCGGCCGCGGACGAAACGACTCCGTCGAAGTCCAGGTCGCAGCGCAGGCAACGAGCGGCCTCGCGGCGGGCGATCGCTTCGGTGACGACCTGTTCCACTTCGGCAAAGCTGGCTCGTCGCTCGTCGGCGAGCACATGAGGTATGGCGAGGCGTTCAGCGCGCCCGGCGCCGACCGAGCCCTGTCTCGCTGGCGCAGGATCGACGTACCGGCCCGAGCGGGCAGCGTCGCCGGGTTGCCGTTGCTCCTCACCCGACAGGTAGCGATCGATCATCACGGCGGCCTTCTTACCGGCGGCGATCGCGTCGATGACGGTGTTGGGGCCCGTCACGACGTCTCCACCCGCAAACAATCCCTTGCGGCTGGTCGCCAGCGTGCGCGCGTCGGCCGCAATCGACCCCCAATCAGTCGTCTTGATGTCGACTCCCTCGGACGTCGCCGAGCGGATGCGCTCGACCTCGGGTTTCTCGCCCACGGCCACGATCAGCGTGTCGAGCGGCAGCACGTGCTCTGAACCGGCGATGGGCACCGGCCGCCGGCGTCCGCTGCTGTCGCACGGGCCGAGCTCATTCTTCACGCACGTCAGGCCGACGATGGATCCACCGTCGGTCTGAACGCTCACCGGCGACAGCAGGCACTTGAGGATGGCGCCTTCGTCGATGGCGGCGTCGATCTCGTCCGAAAACGCCGGCATCTCCTCCCGGGTCCGTCGATAGATGATCGTGACCTGCTCCACGCCCTCCTGTCGCAGCGCGATGCGGGCGGCGTCGATCGCCGAGTTGCCTCCGCCAATCACACCCACTTTGCCCTTCGCCAGACTCACGCCCCGCAGGTTGAACTCGCTCAGGAATTGAAGCGAAGGATAGACGCCGCGCGCCTGCTCCCCATCGACGCGCAACGGCAGGCTCTTCATCGACCCGAGCGCGAGGAACACCGCGTCGAAACCGTCGTTGAACAGCGAGTCGATCGTGACTTGGTTGGCCGAGTGCTTCGACTCGCCAGTCTGGGCGCGCTCTCCTTCGAGGCGATTCGCTGAAGACGCTCGCTCAGCACTTGGTCCTGACGGACCAAGCGACACGCCCATCTTCAGGGTGATGTTGTCATCCAGCAGGGCCGCGATTTCCCGGTCGATCACTTCCCGCGGCAATCGGTACGCCGGGATGCCAAGTCGCAGCATGCCTCCCGGCTTGTCGCTCGCGTCGAAGACCGTGACCTTGTAGCCGCGCAGCGACAAGAGGTGCGCGGCCGTGAGCCCCGCGGGGCCGGCGCCGACGATGGCCACCTTTTCCGCCTTCGCAACTTCCGCGCGAACTGGTTTGTACACACTGGGGTCCGTGTTATCCGTGATGAACCGCTTGAGCGTGCGAATCGCGACGGGCGCTTCTCCCGCAACCGCGAGCCGGCAGCTCTTCTCGCATCGGTGATCGCAGACGCGCGCGCAGACCGAGGGAAAAGGATTCGCCTCGCGGATGGCCACATAGGCCTGCTCGTACTCCCCGCGCTCGATGTGCGCGACGTAACGCCACGCCTGCGTGCCAATCGGACAGGCCAATTGGCAGGGCGACGCGAGGGGCTGCGTAAACGCGGGGCCGGGCAGCAGCTTGTCGGCAATCAGCCCGTCAAACACCATCGCGGCTTCGTCACTGGCGAAGAACGCATTGATCTCGTCTTCGTTGCGCGTCGGAGGGAGCAGCTTTTCCCGCTGTACAAGCTTGATGTACGGGATGAGCTTCGTCACGGCGTCCAGCCTGAGCGTCATGGCCGCCCGGTCGATGCCCGCGGCGCGTCCCAGAGGTCCAACCTCTCTCATTTGCCGCGAGAAGTCGGTCATGATTTCGGCGAAGCGGGCACCCTCTGACGCCGCGATCCATTCGATCCTGAGCCGCTCGGGCTCGAGGCCAATGCCGGCGAGCAGCTTCTTGCCCAGGTGCACGTTGCACAAGGCGTCGTAGTTGCCCTCGGTCACATAGTGGCACTCGCCAGGCCAGCAGCCCCCGATGATCACCCCGTCCGCGCCTCTGGCGTACGCGCGGATGATGTGGGACAGATCGACCCTGCCCGTGCACATCACGCGGATGATGCGGACCTCGGGAGCGTAGCTTTGTCTGGACACGCCAGACAGGTCTGATGCCGAGTACGCTCACCAGTGGCAGAGGAACGCGATGATCCTCGGCTTATGCTCGAAGCTCGCCATCGATCCTCCTACACGAGAGTCCACGATTCGGAGTCGTCGGGGGAGCCGGCGCATCCGCTCCCGAGCCGGACTCCGCAGTCCGGGAACCCTCCTCGCTTTGCCTCGGGTTCCGGATCTCCCCGCCGGCTTGCGCTACCCGCGCCCGCTTGACCGCTACGCGCGGCGCCGGGGAACCCTCCGCACGCTTGTCGGGTTCCGGCCATCGAGCGCGGACTGCTCCGTACGGCTCGTCCGCCGATGCGCCCGCCCTTCTTCTGGTCTGCACGGCGTCAGTCCGGGTCATGAGCTCCACTCCTCTGACAACGCCGCATCGATCTGGTGCTCAATCGCCTCGTTGGTGAAGTGCTGGAGCACGATGGCGTCGGTCGGGCACTTGGAGCAGCACAGCCCATCGCCCTTGCACAGGGCAGGGTTCACCACGGCCTTGTTGCCCTCGAGAGTCTCGTTCCAACTGATGGCGCCGTAGCGGCAGGCCGCGATGCAGGCCCCGCAGGCGACGCACTCATGCTCCTCGACATTGCAGATGGCGCCTGACGCGGTGACCGAGTCCTGCGACAGGACACACCCGGCCCGACCGGCCGCGCCGAGCGCCTGCGCAATGGTTTCCGACAGGTGCTTGGGGTAGTGCGCCGCACCGCAGATGAACACGCCGTCGCCCGCGGCGTCGACCGGACGCAGCTTGACGTGCGCCTCCTGGAAGAAGCCATCGGGATTCATCGCGACCTTGAACAGGCGCGCGGCATCATGGCTGCCGGCCGACGGCACGACCGCCGCCGACAGCACGACCAGGTCCACGTCGAGAGCCAGCTTCTGGCCGAGGATCGGATCGGGAACAGTGACCCGCAGAACAGATCGCCCCTCCTCGTCTTCGGCGGGCTCGACCACAGGGCCGTCCGCCGGCTCGAAGCGCACGAACCGCACGCCGTTGTCAGCCGCCTCGCGGTAGCTGTCCTCCATCAGTCCGTACGTGCGCATGTCGCGGAAGAGGATGTAGATCTCGAGGTCTGGCCGCAACTGCTTCAGGCGGAGCGCGTTCTTGACAGCCTGACTGCAGCACACGCGGGCGCAGTAGTTGCGGTCTTCGGTCCGGCAACCGACACACTGGATCATGGCCACGGCGCGGGCGCCGTCGAGATTCCCGCTGGCGAGGCGCTCCTCCAGCTCGAGCTGTGTCAGCACGCGGAGGTCTTGTCCGTAGAGGTGCTCGGTCGGCCGGTACTCGTCGGCCCCGGTGGCGAGGATGATGACGCCGTGGCGGATGGTCCTGGTCCGCCCCTCGGAGCTCACCGTGGTGACGAAGTTGCCGACGTAGCCCGAGGTGTCGTTGATGGTCGCGGCGTGCGACACGTGAACGAGCGGATGCCGATAGACCTTGCGCACCAGGTCGCGCACGTACGCTTGCACGTCGAGCCCTTCGAGAGTCGTCCGGATCCTCCGCGCCATCCCGCCGAGTTCCGTGTTCTTCTCCACCAGCTCGACCTCGAAGCCCTGGTCGGCGAGGCTCAGCGCGCACGTCATCCCGGCGACGCCCCCGCCGACCACAAGTGCGACGTGGGTGACCGGGAGCTGTGATTCCTGCAGGGGCTCCAGCTGGACGGCGCGCGCCACGGACATGCGGACGATGTCCTTGGCCTTCCGGGTGGCCTCTTCCTTCTCCTTGGAGTGCACCCAGGAGCAGTGCTCCCGGATGTTGGCCATGTCGAAGAAATACTGGTTGATCCCGCCCTCGCGCAGCGTGTCGCGGAACAGCGGCTCGTGCGTGCGCGGCGTGCAGGCCGCGACCACCACGCGATTCAGCCCCTTCTCCCGGATGGTCGTCGAGATCCTGGCCGCCGCGTCGGTGGAGCAGACGAACAGGCCCTCTTCGGCGTGAGCCACGTGGTCGAGCCCCCTGGCGTACTCAACCAGCGACGGCACGTTGACGACGCGTCCGATGTTGGCGCCGCAGTGGCAGGCGAAGACGCCCACCCTGACCTCTTCTTCCGAGACGTCGCGCTCCACCGGGTAGACGCGGTCGCGCGCCAGCTTGCCGCGGCGCGAGTGGAGGAGCGCGCTCGACATGGCGCCGGCGCCGCTGGCGGTCACGACCGCCTCGGGGATGTCCATCGGGCCCGTGAAGGCCCCGGAGACGAAGACGCCGGGCCTGGTGGTCGCGATGGGATTGCCGGGATCGGTCTTGCAGAAGCCGTGCGCGTTCAACTCGACGCCGAACTGCTGCGCGAGCAGCTTCGCGTCGGCAGGCGGCTCGAGGCCGATGCCGAGCACGACCAGGTCGAACTCTTCCTCCTTTACCGTTCCGCCGCTGGAGTAGCGGATGGTGACGTTGTTCGTCTCGGGGATCTCGCGGCCGATCGAGACGTAGCTGCGCTCGAAGCGCACGCCGGGAAGGTTCTTCGCCCGCTCGTAGAAGCGCTCGAAGTCCTTCCCGTAGGAGCGGATGTCGTTGTGGAAGATCACCGCCTCGGCGTCCGCATCGTGATCCTTGGCCAGGATGACCTGTTTCTGCACGTAGGTGCAGCACACCGCCGAGCAGTAGCTGTGGCCGCCCGCCTGCACCTGGCGCGAGCCGACACAGTGGATCCAGGCGATCTTGTGCGGGTGCTTCTTGTCGGACGGCCGCAGGATCTCGCCCTCGTGCGGTCCCGTGGCGCACAGCAGCCGCTCGAAGTCGAGGCTGGTCACGACGTTCTGAATTGTCCCGTATCCGTAGTCGCCGCGCGGCCGCGGATCGAAGGCGCCGTAGCCCGGACTGAGAACGATCGCCCCCACCTTGATGACCTCTTCTCTGGGCTGCTGGTGGAGGTCGATCGCGTGGTTCTTGCAGACGCTCTCGCAGATCGTGCACTTGCCATCGTCGAGGTAGCGGCAGCGCTCGTCGATGTAGGGCACGAGCGGCACGGCCTGGGCGAAGTAGATGTGGATCGCCTTGGTGGCGGACATCTCCTGGTTGAACGGATCGGGGATCGGGATCGGGCAGTACTCGTTGCAGGTAGTGCAGCCGGTGCACAGGTCCTCGTTGACGTAGCGCGGCTTCCTGGTGAGCGTGACCGTGAAGCTGCCCGCCTCGCCGGCGACGTGCTTTACCTCGGTGTGAGTCAGGATCTCGATGTTGGGATGCCGATCGCACTCGATGAACTTCGGCGACTCGATGCACATCGAGCAGTCGTTGGTCGGGAAGGTCTTGTCGAACTGCGCCATCTTGCCGCCGACGGTCGGCGCCTTCTCGACCAGAAACACTCGGTAGCCCGCCGTGGCGAGATCGAGCGCGGCCTGGATGCCGCTGATCCCGGCGCCCAGGACCATCACGTCGCCGAAGCCGTTGGCCGCGGCTGTCATGACGCCTCGACTCCGTCGAGCGAATCGGCGACGACCTCGGCGAGGTCTTTGATCTCCAGCGCGTCGCCACCCGCGATGCCCAGGCGGCTGTCTTCGAAGTTGCTGATGCAGTAAGGACAGGAGGTGACCAGTATGCTGGCGCCGGTACTTCTCGCCTGGGCGATTCTCAGGTCGGCGAACCGCTCGCCCTTGGGCGTGTCCATCCAGATCCTGCCGCCGCCGCCACCGCAGCACAGGCTGTTTTGATGGTGGTCTGGCATCTCGACCAGTTCGAGGTCGGGCACCTTGCCGAGCACGGTGCGGGGCTGGTCGTAGATCCCGTTGTGGCGCCCGAGGTAGCACGGGTCGTGGTAGGTGACCCTCCTGCCGAGCGGGCGGACGAGCTTCAGCCGCCCATCGGCCACTAACTCCGCCAGGAGCTCGGAGAGGTGGACCACCTCGAAGTGCACCATGAACTCGGCGTAGTCACGCTTGAACGCGTGATAGCAGTGAGGCGAGGCGACGAGGATGCGCTTCACCCCGCGATCGATGAAGGCCTTGATGTTCGCCTTCGCCAGCGCGCGGAAGACCTCCTCGTTGCCGGCCTTGCGGATGCTCTCGCCGCAGCAGTTCTCGTCGTTGCCGAGAATCCCGAAGTCCACGCCGGCGCGCTGGAGGATCTTCGCGATGGCCACCGACACCTTGCGCACGCGCGGGTCGAAGCTGCCATAGCAGCCGACGAAGAACAGCAGTTCCATCCCTTCGGCAAACGGCTTCACGCCCAGGCCGTTCGCCCAGGCGTCACGCCTGCTCCTGTCCTGGCTCAGGGGATTGCCAACGCTCGCGAGACTCGCCCCGGCGGCGCGGACCTTTCGCGCCGAGCCGGCGAATTCGCCGTAGCTCGTGGCGACGCGACGGACGGCGACGCTGACCTCGATCTGCCCGACTCCGCGAGGGCACTGCGACGGGCAGGTGCCACACGTCGTGCAGCGCCAGATGTCGTCGAGGCCGATTTCGGAGAGGCCGAGGCTGGCCTCGCGGACGACCTTGCGGATGCTGAAGTTCCGCACCCGGTTCCACGGGCAGACGACGTCACACTTGCCGCACTGATAGCACAGCCGGCTGGACTGCCCGCCCGCCTGGCTGACGGCCGCGACGATCTCCGCAAAGGGGGCGACGGTCTCCAAACTGCGTACCTCGTTGGTTCGGGCGCGATAAATCGCGCCCCTACACGGCAATCCATCGGGATGTCCCGCAGGGGCGCAATTCATTGCGCCCGCCGCGGGCGACCCGGTGGGGCGGCTTCTACTTGTTCCCGCCCATGCGGCCGGCGGCGTCCATCACCTTCGGCCAGCCGTGCACGTCGGCCAGCGCTTTCAGACCGATGTCGACGTCGTCGACCGCGGCCAGCTTCTCGACGGCCACTTCCCGCTCTTCGTAGACCAGGGCATGCGAGAGGCACCACTGCACGCACAGCGGCTCGGTGACGGTCGGATCCGATTCGCACATGTCGCACTTGAGCGGCAGGTCCGAATCCGGCTCCTTGAAGAAGTCACGGGACGGGCACGACGCCCGGCAGAAGGCGCACTCCTCGTATTCCCTGTCGTTGATGATGTACTTGTCGCGGCCGGCGCACTCGGCGGCGGTGTACTCGCCGGCGTACACTGGCAGGTAGATGTCCGCGACCGGATCGCGGATCACCCGGATGCGCGACCTCGCGGGATTGGTGCTGCTGTACACCGGCTTCGCGTGAAACGCGGCGCAAATCACCTCGCACGCCCGGCAGCCGTTGCACTTGGCGATGTCGATCGTGATCGTCTTGACGGTCCTGGCGTTCGAGCGTTTCATGGCGTGCCTCCCGCGCTCGCGGGGCTCGGTACCGTGGTGGGCGCGGCGTCCTCCTCGTCCTCCTCCTTCAGGATCCCCCGCCGGAGAAACTCGCCGGCGACGTCATCGAGGCCAAGCTCGTGAAGCGTCGCGCGCGTCGGAATCCCGTCGCTCGTCCAGCCCTTGAACTTGTAGTAGGCATCCAGAAGCTTCGTCTCGAGTTCAGGGAGCCGGTGCTTCCAGTGGTCATCAGGCGGCTTCTCATCCGTGCGGCGCAGGCCGCGGCTGATATTGATGGCCCGGACCAGCGTACGGGTCCGCCGGATCACGTGCTTGAGGCCAGCCTCGTCCAGATCGAGGCCGGCCCCGGCCGAGATGATCGACGGCCAGTTGTGGATATGGTACGGCGGCTTGAGCGGGAACGATGACAGCCCGGCGCACACCCCGACGCTGTCGTCAATGTAGTGCATCATCTCCTGCCAGTGCACGATCTCGGAGGTCGCATCGACGGGCGGATAGTGGGGAATCGACTTCTCGCCGCGCAACTCCCAGTCGAGGAACCACTGCTTGAACCGCTCGTCGGGGACGTGCTCCCAATCCTTGACGAAGGCCTCGCGCTCCTCCATCGTCGGGAAGGGCGTCTGGGGGAAGTTCCCTTCGATCTGGGTGATGTTGATCTTCTCGCCGGTCGAGTACATCAGGAAGTAGATGGGATTGAGCATCCCCAGCTTGAGCGGCAGCTGCTCGTGCTTCTTGATGTTGTTGTGGGCGAACGCCTGCGCGCCCTTGCCGATTCGCTCGGCAGCCCAGTACGTGCCGTCGGCCAGCACGTCTCCGATTCCCTCGCGGCGCACGATGTGGTCAAGGAGCCAGTAGAACCGGCCCTCCGGATCGGCAGGCCATCCGGGGAAGTCCGCGTCGGTCAGAATGCCGGCCTCGTAGAGCTCGATGGCGAATGCCAAGGTCTGCGGCGCCGAAAAGGCGTCGACGCCGTGCTCGGTCGCCTTCTGGGCGATCTTGAGGCCGAAGTCCAGGTCGGACATCGCCGCCATGGTGTACGTGAGCTTCGAGAAGCACTTCATCATGTACGAGCAGATCCGGGTATCGACCGAGATCGCCGCGCCGCACTTCAGCGGACAGTTGTGGCAGCTCAGCAGACGCGTCCTCATCGTCTCCATGGTGCTCGTCCACTTCTCGTGAACCTGGTCGGTCCAGAACCCCTTGCGGCGGTGGCGGGCATTGCCCCACATGAAGTTCTCGGTGTGCCACTGCTCATCGTTCTCGCGCATCTCCTGCGGCGAGCCGAGCCCGGCCAGGATCGGCATGACGCCCGGGATCGGATTCCTGTCGCGAACTTCGATGTACTTCAGCGCGTCATTGCAGTGTCTGATGAACGTCGCCGGCCTGGCGATGTTGATATCCTTTCTGCCGCGTACGGCGATCGCCTTGAGGTTCTTGTCTCCCATGACGGCACCGAGGCCCTGTCGGCTGGCGCTCGACCGGCCCTGCTCGATGGAGGCGAAGAAGACCCGGTTCTCGCCGGCCAGGCCGATCGAGGCCACCTGGGCCATCGGCTCGTGCAGCTCCTGCCGGATGAGCTCCGCGGTCTCCAGCGTCCCGAGCCCCCGGAAGTGCGTTGCGTCCCGGAGTTCCACCTTGTCGTCGTTGATCCAGAGATAGACCATCTCGGGGGACTTGCCGCGGATGACGACCTTGTCGTACCCCGCGTGCTTCAACTCAGGTCCCCAGAACCCGCCCATGATCGAGAAGGCGAACAGCCTCGTCTGCGGAGAGATAGCTGAGACGATGGTGCGATTGCAGCCGGGCGCCGGCGTCCCTGCCAGCAGGCCCGTGCCGAACACGAGCAGGTTCTCGGCGGAGAAGGGTTCAACCTCGGGAGGCACGCGGTCCCACATCAGCCGCGCGTTGGTGCCCAAGCCCCCGAGGAGAAACCCGGTGTCGCGGGGGTCGGTGGCGACCCGCTCGATACTGCCGCGGGTCAGGTCCACCTCCAGGTTGAAACCGGTTTCGGCGTACCTCATGCGTGTCCTCGCTTGGCCCGGCGCGTGGGAGCGGCGTACCCGTCAAGAAAGAGCGCCACCTGGTGGTCAGCAAGCTGGTCGAGGCCCGCGCTGGCTTGCCCGGCGTCGTACCATTGGTAGAACCAGTTGATCATCCCGAACAGGTTGGCCGTGGCGAGCCAGGAGTGACGGCGGGACCTGGTCCTCGGCCGAAGCTGCTTGACGATGTCGTGCATGGCGTCGAAGTAGGCGCGGCGCAATCCGTGGACGTCGCGGTAAGCCTTGCCCTCGAGCGCCTGCAGTTCGCGGGCGCACACCTTGAGCGCATCCATGTTGTCGCCGAAATGACGGACGTGGCTGCCGACCGCCGCCCTCAGGCGCTCGCGCGGGTCGGCGACGTTCTCGGCGCATTCACGGAGGCCGCGGAGCAACGAGTCGAAGGCGTGGAACTGGATGTCGTAGAGGAGTTCCTGCTTGCTGGCGCAGTAGTGATAGATGCCGGCCAGGCTCATTCCGGCTTCCGCGGCGATCCGCCGCATGGACGTCTTGTCGTAGCCTTCTGCGGCAAACACCCGCGCCGCCACGCTCAGGAGGGTGAGCAGCTTGGCGTCGAAGCTCGGGGTCCGTTGCTGTCTCAGTGTCTTGTTACGTGGCATGGGGCACCCGTTCGAACGTTCGTTCGAAAGTATACCCGGTTTCACGCCCGGCGGGAGTGTCCAATGTGATCTACGGCGTCGCAAGCCGAAGAATGCAGGATACTCTATGACACCGCCGGTTCGGCGGCCGTAGTGTCAGATCGATCCATTTCAGTAACCGCGTGCGGGCAAACCGGACTTGCGGGGGAAGAGACTATGAACGGTATACGACGTGGATACGTGGGCGCCCTGGTCGTCCTGATGGCCGCCTCGACGGTGGCCATACAGAGCCAGCAGGCGCCGGGGTTCGATGTCCGCGCGCACTACACCAAGTACGAAGCGCGCATCCCGATGCGCGACGGCAAGCGCCTGTTCACGTCCATCTACGTCCCGAAGGACGCGTCCAGGGCGTATCCCTTCCTGATGACGCGCACGCCGTACACGGTCGGGCCGTACGGCGCGGACAGCTACAAGCCTCGGCTCGGGCCGTCGGAGTCGTTCGACCGCGCCGGGTACATCTTCGTGTTCCAGGACGTCCGCGGGCGGTACATGTCGGAAGGCGCGTTCGTCGAGATGCGTCCCCACATTGACGCCCCCGGCGGGAACCAGGACGTGGACGAGAGCACCGACACGTACGACACGGTGGAGTGGCTGCTGAAGAACGTGCCGAACAACAACGGCAAGGTGGGGATCTGGGGTATCTCGTATCCGGGGTTCTTCACGGCCGCCAGCATCATCGACTCGCATCCGGCCATCCGAGCCGCCTCGCCCGAAGCGCCGATGACAGACCTGTTCTTCACCGACGATGGGTACCACGGAGGCGCGTTTCAGCTGGCCGCGAACTTCGGGTTCTATACGTCGTTCCGGCCGCGCGACCCGGTGCCATGCAGCATGCCCCCCTGCAGGAGTGCGGGCGGCGAGCCCACGCTTCCGCCCAAGGCCAACACGCCGTTCGACTACGGGACAACCGACGGATACCGGTTCTTCCTCGATCACGCCGTGCCGCTGTCAAAGCTCGATGCGCTCTTCGCGCCTCCCAACTGGCTCTTCCAGGATCAGGTGCATCATTCGACCTACGATGCGTACTGGCAGGCCCGTAACCTGTCGCGCCACATGCACGGCGTGAAGTGCGCGGTGCTGACCGTCGGGGGATGGTTCGACGCGGAAGATCTGAGCGGGCCTTTCAAGACGTACCGCGCCATCGAACAGCAGAGCCCAGGCATCTTCAACGCGCTCGTCGTCGGCCCGTGGGTCCACGGCGGGTGGGCGCGCTGGCCTGGCGCCAGCCTGGGGCGCGTGCCGTTCGCCTCGAACACGGGCGAGTTCTGGCGCGAGCAGATCATCTATCCGTTCTTCGAGCAGTACCTGAAGGGCAACGGCGACGCGCGGCTGCCGGAGGCCTACATGTTCGAGACCGGAACCAACGTGTGGCGGCAGTTCGCCGAATGGCCGCCGAAGCACGTGCAGGCGAAGCAGCTCTACTTCCACCCCAACGGGAAGCTGTCGTTCGACCCGCCCGGCGAGGCGCAGGGGTCGTTCGACGAGTACGTGAGCGACCCGGCGCACCCGGTGCCGTTCATTCCGTACACCAGCGTGGGCCGCACCGAGCAGGAGTACATGGTCGCCGACCAGCGCTCCTTTGCGCGGCGCCCGGATGTCCTGGTGTACCAGACCGAGCCGCTCGATGAGGACGTGACGATTGCCGGGCCCATCTCGGCGAAGCTTCGCGTCTCGACGTCGGGCACCGACTCGGATTTCGTCGTCAAGCTCGTCGACGTCTTCCCGGACGACTATCCCGAGCCCGAGGCGTCTGCCGCGCGTCCGACGGACGTCGCGGTACCGACGGAGCGGATGGCGGGCTACCAGATGCTGGTGCGCGGCGAACCGATGCGCGCGAAGTTCCGCAACAGCTGGGAGAAGCCCGAAGCCATGACGCCGGGCAAGGTGGAGGCGGTGAACGTGGACATGCCCGACGTGCTGCACACGTTCCGCCGCGGGCACCGCATCATGGTTCAGGTGCAGAGCTCGTGGTTTCCGCTCGCCGACCTGAATCCGCAGACCTTCGTCGATATTCCGAACGCGAAGGCCTCGGATTTCAAGAAGGCGACCGAGCGCGTGTATCACGACAAGGCCGAGCCGTCGGCGGTGGTGCTGGGGATCCTCGGGAAGTAGAGACGGCGGGGCGGCAAACAGTTGCAGGCGTGGCTACGGAGAAACACGCGTAACAACGGCGACGCAATAGCGCAACAGGAGCGAAAGCAGCTTCATCGCGGCGCGGGTGTGGCCGCGCCACATGGGGAACTTGCCTGGCGGAGTCATCAACTGGGCGACGCAAAGACGACCCGATTCGGCGTGCCGTACGTGACCGTCGTTGTTTGTCGCTGCTCACCAAGCACCGGGTGCCGCATCATCACATCACGTGTGCCGACGGCCACGGACTGGGGCTGAAGGGGAGCGGCGCCAATCAGCAGCCCGTCGACCCAGATCTCGGAGCCTTGCGGGGCGACGATCTCGAGCGGCGCGGGTGGCAGTGCGACGTTCAACGCCGCCACCTCACCGGGCTTCACTTCGATCGTGCGTGTGGTCCGGAACCCGAGCCGCGCGCTCACGAGCTCCACGGTGTGGTAACCCGGCCTGACGAAGAAGCGCCCACTTTCCGTTGTCCCGATGACGGCGCCCCCCTCGAGAATCTGCAGTTCGACTGACGCAAAGACGGCGAGCCACCCGGGGTAGATGGGGACCAGGAGATCGGCTGACTCGCCCTGTCCCACGCGGACCGTCGTGCGAACCGATCCAGAGGCATGGCGGAGAACGACGGTGTGGATGCCTTGCTTGATGTGATCGAGCGCCAGAGGGGTTTCGCCCTTCAGCACGCCATCGATCCAGACCTGCGCTCCAGTCGGCTCGGACTGAACACGGAGCGCAGTCGGGCGGGGCGCCACGACGTTGGAAACCTTCGCCAGACGGTGCTTCCCTGCAGCCGACTCAACATCCTCGATCCAGAGCTGAAGCAGTCCACGCCCCTGCGGGGTGGCGAGCAACATTCCGGGCCACACCGCGATCACGAGCAAGGCGGCGAACACAAGTTGCCCGCCGACGAGTGGGTGCCGAGCCTGCCGAACCAGAAATGTCGCGGAGCCGATCCCGTACGTCGCGCGCGCCGTGTCCCGCGCCGCACGCACCGTCCCTCGCGCCGCGCGCACCGTCCCTCGCGCCACTCGTGTCAGGCCGCCGAGTGTCGCCCTGCCGACTGTGCCGCCCGTGCGCCCGATCGCGCGCAACACCCACACCGGCCCGTGGAGTGCCGCCGCACCGATCACGAGCGGCACGGGCGCCGTGTCCTGCGCCACGAGCACCGTGTCCTGCGGCACGGGCGCCGTGTCCTGCGCCACGAGCACCGTCTCCCGCGCCACGAGCACCGTGTCCCGCGCCACGAGTACCGTGTCCCGCGCCACGAGCACCGTGTCCAGCGCTAGGAGTACCGCGTCCTGCGCCACTCGCGTCAGCCCGCCGAGTGTCGCCCGGCCGACCGTGCTTCCCGTGCGCCCGATCGCGCGCAACGCCCACACCGGCCCGTGCAGTGCCGCCGCACCGATCACGAGCGCC
>JAPKZO010000037.1 GCA_026393755.1 Acidobacteriota bacterium | reverse complement strand
GACGTCGCCATACGTCTTGCCCGCCACCGTCGGCGTCACCGACGCCACCTTCGGGTTGATCGTGAAGTCCGCGCCCGCGTTAGTGATGGTGTAGTTGCTCAGCACGCCTGCCGGGCTCAGCGTCGCCGTGATGGGATACGGTCCGCCCGCCACCGTGTCGCCCGCCGTCCGACCGTAGGTCGCCGTCACGCCGTCCGCCGCCACGAAGTTGCTGCCGCTCCCCGTCGTCAACGGACTCGGGTCGAGGGCCCCGTACGTCTTACTGTTTGGATTCGTCGTCCACGTGGCCGCCCGCTGGCTAATCGTCAGGCTGCCGTGGCCCGTGCCACCGCTGTAGTTGGTATCGCCGCTGGTGAACGTCGCCGCCACCGCGTAGGAGGTCTTCGCGGCAATCGGCGCGCTGGCGCTCCCGTCATAGGTCAGCGTGCAGGTCCCCGCGACCGTCGGGTCGCTGACCCCGCTCACCGTACAGGTGGCTTCGTGCGAAGTGCCATCGTAGGTAAACGGTCCGCCGCTCACCGTCACGGTCGGTGTCGCCGGGCTGATCGTGAAGCTCGCGCCGGTGTTGGTGACCGGCTCATAGTTCACCAACTTCCCGTCCGGATCGACCAGTGTTGCCGTAATGTGATACGGCCCGCCCACCGCCGTATTCCCGGAGGCTCGGGTGTAGGTTGCGCTGACGTGGTCCGCCGTCAGGAAGGTGCCGCTCCCCGCCGTCAGCGGCACCGGGTCGAGGGCCCCGTACGTCTTGCTGTTGGAGCTGGTCGTCCACATGGCCGGCCGCTTGCCAATCGTCAGGCTGCCGTGGCCCGTGCCACTGCTGTAGTTGGTATCGCTGCTCGTGAAGGTCGCCGCCACCACGTAGGAGGTCTTCGCGGCAATCGGCGCGCTGGCGCTCCCGTCATAGGTCAGCGTGCAGGTCCCCGCGACCGTCGCGCCGCTGACCCCGGTCACCGTACAGGTGGCTTCGTGCGAAGTGCCATCGTAGGTAAAGGGTCCGCCGCTCACCGTCACGGTCGGCGCGGCCGGACTGATCGTGAACGGAGCCGTGCCCGAGGTAGCCGCGTAGTTGGTTTCGGTGCCGCCCGCCGAGCACCGCGCGTAGTAGCTGCCTGCGTTGGTCGGTGCGCCGGACAGCGCGTGCTGGCTGCTATCCTCGAACGACAGCGTCCCCGCCGGATGCTCGCCGTTGACGCCATCGGCCGTGCAGCTCGTTGCACCGGCGTAGGCTAGACCGGTGTAGTTGGTCCCCGCCGCCGAGACGTGGATCGTCAGCGTCGCCTGATTCACCGTCAGCGAGCTGCCGCCAGCTTCACTAGTCGAGAAATTCCCGGTCGGCGCGTACGCGGCGCTCAACGTGTGGGAGCCGGCTGAAAGCTTCGTGAGGGTGAACGTCGCCGCGGAACTGGTCGCCGGCCCGGCGGCTAACCCCTGGGATACCGGAGCGCCGTTGTTCACGATGAGGGAAACGCTGCCGGTGGGCGCGGCCGATCCACCGCTCGCGGTGACAGTAACGGTCACGGTCGAGTCCGCTCCATAGCTGATCCCCGGCGCGCTGATCGAGGTCGCAGTTGCAACGATCTTGGAAATTACAGAAAGCGGGTAATCACTCGACGTGCTGCCGTGGAACCCCGCCTCGCCACCATACTGCGCGGTGATGGTGTAGACGCCGACCGCACCGAACGAAGTGATGCAGGTCGCTTGTCCATTGCCTAGCGCTTGCGCGCCGCATCCCTCGATGGGACTACCGCCACTGAAGAACGCCACCGAACCTGTAGGTGTTCCAGTGCCGGGCGAGACCGGGCTGACGGTCGCCGTTATCGTTGCCGATTCTCCCTCACGCGGCGAGCCCGGAGAAACGGATACGGCGGTGGTGCTGTCGTAGGCGTGATCCACGTGCAGCGTCGAGATCAGCAGGGACCCTGAGCTCGGGCCCGTCCCGTAGTAGCCCAGCGCCCTAAACGTGCCTTTCACGTGAGGCTGGGCCACGGACCCGCTCCAGCCGCCAGCGGTCCGGGTGACGGTGGTATTCGGCGCCAAGACAACCGGCGACCAGGTCGAGCCGTCTGTGGAAGACTCAAATGCTGTCCACATCAATTCGGGACTGGATCCCCCACGCATCCACGTTAGCCGGCCTGCATTGACGTCGAGACTAAATTCCTGGGATGCCGCGATATTATTCGTCAGCCGTGCGATGCCGGACCGGGGCTGCCCGTCCACGGCGGAGAACCATCCTCCCACCAGCACCTTCCCATCCGACTGCAATGCCACGATGCTTGCGGCCGAACCGTCGATTTGAGATGTGAAGGTCTCATCGAAGGTGCCGTTCGAATTCAATCGATACAGATAGGCCGCGCTCCCTACATACCCGCAGAGCAAGATTCTTCCGTCGGTTTGCAGTGCTATGGCATAGGTGTTTCCGTCGGTTGGGAGAGGACTTGCGAACGTGGTATCGATGCTGCCGTCTGTGTTCAGCCGTTTCAAAATGAAGCCGGCCGAGCCGGCCAAGCCGCCCGAGACCAGAACCTTTCCGTCCGGCTGCACGGCGATGGCATAAATACTTGTGCCTGTCTGGAACGGACTCGTAAACGTGGTGTCGATACTGCCATTCGCATTCAGGCGGCCAATCGCAGGACGGTTGCTCCCGGCCAGGGTGTCGAAGTCGCCCGCAACCAGGATCTTGCCGTCCGGTTGCACCTGAATGGACCAGACAACAAAACGGGTTCGAAGATTAGAACTGGCTCCAGGATTGAAGGTGCTGTCCAGGCTGCCGTTTGGGTCCAGCCGCCCGATGCGGCTGCGGGATTCTCCACCCAAAGATGTGAAGTAGCCTCCTAGCAAGATCTTTCCATCGGGCTGAACTGCCAGCGTATTGATGCCACCGTCTGCCGGTGGAGTGAACGTGGAATCAAGCGTGCCATCCGGACCGAGCCGCGCGACGTTCATGGGACCACTGCCGTCCAACGCAGAGAAGCTGCCTCCAACCAGGATCCTGCCATCCGCCTGGACCGCCAAGGCCCTGACCACCGACTGACTGTCTCCAGGGTTGAAACCAGAATCGACTGTGCCATCCGGGTTCAGCCGCGCGATGCTGTGGGTGTCTCCACCCGCGATTGCGAAAGACCCTCCCAGGACGATCTTGCCATCGGGTTGCACAGCAATGGCCGAGAGATTTCCAGCGAGTCCGGGATTGAAGCTGTCCGGTGGAGTGGTGCTCACGACCTGCTGCGAAAGCACGGCCGACGTGCTGCCCAGGACATACGCCGAACCGGCGTACTGCGCGGTGATGCTGTGCGTGCCGTTGATCGCGAACGACGTCGCCAGCGTCGCCACGCCGCTCGCGTTCAGCGTGCCAGTGCCGATCATCGTCGCGCCGTCGAAGAACGTCACGTTGCCTGCGGGTACAACTCCCGGTGAAGTCACGGTCGCCGTCAGCGTGACAGACTGGTTGGTGATCGAGGGATTAGGGGAGGAGATCAGGGTTGTCGCGGTCAGCGCGGGCACAGGGCTGACGGACAGCGGGAAATCACTCGACGTACTCGTGCGGAAGTTCCCATCGCCCCCATATCGCGCGGTGATGGTGTAAACGCCGACCGCACTGAACGAAGTGTTGCAGGTCGCTTGTCCATTGCCTAGCGCTCGCGCGCCGCATCCCGCGATGGGAATACCGCCACTGAAGAATGCCACCGAGCCCGCGGGTGTGCCAGTCCCTGGCGCAACCGGGCTAACGGTCGCCGTCAGCGTGACCGCTGCTCCCATCTGCGGCGTCGCTGGAGAAACGGCCACGATGGTCGTGGTGTCGTAGGTGTAGTCCACTTGCAGCGTTGACGTGACCACGGACCCGGAGCCCATGCCCGTCCCGTAATAGCCCAGTGCCCGGAGAGTGCCTGTCACGTGCGGTTGGTCCAGTGTCGCCGCCCAGCCGCCGGCGGTCCGGGCGACGGTGGTATTCGGCGCCAGGACAACCGGCGACCAGGTCGAGCCGTCGGTGGAAAACTCAAATGCCGTCCACATCAGCTCGGGACTCGATCCGCCGAGGGCCCAGGTGAGCTGGGCGGTATCCACGTCGAAATTGAATTCCCGGGAGGCCGCCGTGTCATTCGTCAGCCGCCCGATGTAGCTGCGGCTTTGATCGCCCAGCCACTGGAAATGGCCTCCCACCAGCACCTGGCCACCCGGTTGGATGGCCAGGGCGTAGACAACGGGGGCACTGATGCCGACTTGCGTGCTGAAGTCGACGCTTCCATCCGAGTTCAGACGATATAGGTAATAGAGGGGATCGTTGATCGGGTGGAAGCTGCCACCCACCCAGATCTTGCCATCCGCCTGCAACGCCATCGCATAGAGTGAGCCCGGCAAAGAAGCTGTGAACCCGGAATCCAGGCTGCCATCCGTATTCAGCCGCTCGATCCCGAAGGAGCCACCCATCAGGATCTTGCCGTCGGGCTGGACCGCCAGTGTATAGACGCCGTGCCAATCATTGAGGAACCACTCGGGAATGCCGTCTGGCTTCAGCCGCACCAAGCCGTTCGAGCTTCCCATCAGGATCTTGCCGTCGGGCTGCAGCGCAAAGACGGCGACCCCTTGGTCCGACTGACTAAAGAACGCCAGGACCGCGGCGTCCGCCCCCGGATTGAAAGACGCGTCGAGAGTTCCATTCGCGTTCAACCGCGCGACGTGATTGCGGAGCTGTCCGGCGACGAGTGTGAAGGCGCCGCCCACCAGAATCTTGCCATCCGGCTGCACTGCGAACGCCCAGACCGCATCGTCCGCCCTAACATCGAAGCACGTCTCAATGCTGCCGTTCGAGTTCAGCCGCCCAAGGTGGTTGCAGGGCTGGCCGCCCAGTTGCGTGAACTGGCCCCCAACAAGGATTCTGCCGTCGAGCTGCACGGCTATTGCGCGGACTGGCCTATCGGCCCCGGGGTTAAAGCCAGCGTCAAGAGTGCCATCCGCGTTCAGCCGCCCGATGTAGTTGCGGGGCTGTCCGCCCAGGGTTGTGAAAGACCCTCCCACCAAGGTCTTCCCGTCGGCTTGCACCGCGATCGCGAGGACGTCTAAGTTCGCCCCCGGGTTGAAGTCGTCCGGCGGCAACGGCAGGATGACTACTTGTTGCGTGAGCACGGCCGACGTGCTCGCTCCGTAACCATACGAGCCGGCATACTGCGCGGTGATGCCGTGCCTGCCGCTGGTGGCCAGCGCCAAGGTTTCAAGCGTCGCCACGCCGCCGCTCGTCACCGTGGCGCTGCCGAGCACCGTTGTGCCGTCAAAGAACGTCACGATTGCTGGGGGTGCAATGTCTCCCCCGCCCCTAGTCACGGTCGCGGTAAGAGTCACGGATTGGCCCGCGGTTGAAGGATTCGGGGAGGAAGCGAGTGTCGTGAAGGTTGGCACTCCACCCACCATGAGCCCCAACGGGCTTGGCGATGCGCTGGCACGGAACTCCGCTGCTCCGGAGTACCCCGCCGTAATGTAGTGATAGCCGAGGGCAGCAAACGAGGTGGTG
This sequence comes from Acidobacteriota bacterium, assembly GCA_026393755.1. Classification (NCBI taxonomy): domain Bacteria; kingdom Pseudomonadati; phylum Acidobacteriota; species Acidobacteriota bacterium. Next base: position 83,127 of record JAPKZO010000037.1, on the reverse strand, counting down.
CAGGTCGCCTGGCCACTCGTCAGCGGCTGGGCGCAGATCGTCGTGTTACCGTCCTTGAACGTTACGATGCCCGTGGGTGCGTCGCCCGGCGCGGACGAGCTGACGGTGGCGGTAAAAGTGACCGGGTCCCCAGCCCACGCCCCGGATGGGCCCGCAATGTTGGTGGTGCTGTCGTAGGCATTATCGACTTGCACCGTCGGCGACGCGATCACGGAGCCCGAGCCGTTGTACTGGCCCGAGGTGTAATGACCGAGCGCCCGGAAATAGCCTTTCACGAGCGTCTGAGCCACGGTTCCCGTCCAGCCGCCCCCGCTGGTGATCCGGGTGGCCGTCGCGACCGTTGACCAGTTCGCCCCATCGGTGGAGAACTGCAATACGGCCCACACCGGCTCAGGAAAGGTTCCGGCATATGTCCAGGTCAACTGGCCCGTGTCCACGAACGAAGGATCGACGCTCAATTGCTGGGAGGCCAACTGGACAGCCTGTGGGTCATATGGAGACGGCGTCGTGTACATCCGCGCAACGTTGCGCCGGCCGAACCAGTTCAAGTTGAGCTCATCGAACAGCCCGGCGAAGGTACCCCCCCCGATGATCTTCCCGACGAGAGCGTCATATGGATTCGGGGCCACGTTCGTCGCCAGCGCGTACACCGAGCCGTATGCACTGTAATCTGCAAGAAACGTCGGCTCAGTCAAGCTGTCGTCGCGGCTCCCATCGGCATTGATCCGCTGTACATTCACGCGACCTGAGCCACCACCAGGAACTGCTTTCGATCCGAAGTCTGTGCCACCGAGGACCATTCTTCCGTCCGCCTGCAACGCAATTGAGTAAACGATTGCGGACGGCTCGAGCGGGGAATGGAAGTCGGTGTCCAGACTGCCGTTCGGATTCAGCCGCCCAAGAGAACTGCGGCCAACCCCGGCCAAGGTCGAGAAATCGCCGCCCACCAGAATCTTGCCATCCGGCTGCACCTGGATGGCGTAGATGGCGCCGTCAACCATCGTCGCCGGGACGCAGAGGTTGAGATCATGGTCGGGGTTGGTGCAGGGACTGCCGTCTGTATTTCTGAACGTAGTGCCGAAATACCAGTCGATGTAGCCATCTGCCGTCAGGCGCAAGATGGCGCCACTGCCTGAGTCGTAAGCGCCGCCTGCGATCAGGACCTTGCCATCCGGCTGCACCGCCACGGCGTGTAGCCTGGGCGTCCAAAAATGAACGTCATAGTGATTCTGAAAGCTAGAGTCCAGGGTCCCGTTGGTGTTGAGCCTGTAAGCTCGGTCGTACCCGCTGCCGTAGCCGGTGAAAATCGACAAACCCAGGATCTTGCCATCGGACTGCAAAGCCATCGCTGGCGACTGCAAGCCACCTTGGAAGTTGGGGTCGAGCGTGCCGTCGGGATTCAATCGGGCGAGGTAGTTCCCGGCCAGGTTCCCGATGCCGCCCAAGCCCGTAAAGGACCCTGTCACGACGATCTTGCCATCGGGTTGCACCACAATGGCGGACACGGCGCCATTCGGGTTCGGGTTGAACGGGTCGATAGCCAGGCCCGATGGCGCTAACCGCAGGATGTGGTTCAGGGGACTGGTGAACTCACCGCCCAGGAGGATGTGGCCGTCCGCCTGCACAGCGATCGCGCGAACGGTGCCATTCGGGTTCGGGTTGAATCCATCCACCGCCAACTTCTGGGTCGTCTGCGCCCGCGCCACGGGTGCGATCACCATCAGCGCCGCCAACAGCCCCAGAAACGTCAGGAATGATCTCGTCTTCATGATTGCCCCTCTCGCGGAACCACGCGTTCGCTATGAACTGAACCGTTCCTGCCTTGGGCTGCGGCGCGTTTCTGGTGACCGGGCAGGGCCTCTTCGGTTATCACGAATGTCCTCTTTCAGCTCTGAATCCCCGCAAGCGCAGACACCGAGACAGTTGTCAGAGCGTGCCTGGCGTTCCGGCGTGAAGGCGTGGGTCGCGGTCGATGGCGGGGGGCAACGAAAGTGGCACGCCTCAAGGACAACTGCTTGGCGCCGGGTACCGTATGGCAAAGACCCTCTGCGCGTGTTGCTCGGTTCTATTTCGATTCCCTTTCTCGATGGATTGGTCGATTCCCAGTCGTGTTCGTGTGCTGCCGCATGCCCCAAGGACCGTCTCATGGACGGGCGGTCAGTGAAGAGCCGTGCCCACCGGCTCTGGTTCGCGGGCCGAAAGGTCTGCGCTCTGGTCGATGATCTTCAGCAGGTCCCGGGTCGAAAGGTCGTGCAATGAACGCCCCGACCAGACCTTCCCTTCGCCGTCACTCCCCCTGACGCCAATCAGCATCAGGTCATGGCGGCGTTCCGGCAGGTCGAAGGCCGCCTCGGGGCGCGCTGCGTCGAGGTCGAACAGCACCACGTCCGGCGCGATGCGTTCCAGCCTGTCCTGATGTGCCGGCGGCAGGGAGATGACGTCGTAGTGCCGCGAGCGCAGGAGGGTGGCGCGGATCGCGCCCATGATCACGCTGTTGCCGTAGATGACGACGCGGCGACGCTTCTCCATGGCTTCCCTCTGTCCTCAGTGAAAGTAACAGAAGGAAACGCGTCTGACACTGGACCGCGGAACACAAAAAGGGACAGGCTCCGCGCAGAACGAGACTGTCCCTGGAGACAGTGTCTCGTCAGTTTCCGATGACGGAAGGAGGCGCCGGCAGGGCAAGGCGCCGGAGGTGAATCGAGGCTGCGGGCTGGTCGTGTGGGGCCGCCACAGGTGCCTGGAGGCACACCAGCGCAGCCGCCAGTGTGTGCCGTCTGGCTCTGAGACGCGCTCTATTTATCGCGTGTCGCGTTCCCAATCAGGCCGCAGCGCCCAGCATAGGCGAGCACCTGGGCGCGGTTCTCCAGATGAAGCCGCGCCATGATCTCGGCCATGTGGTACTTGACGGTCCGCGAGCTCAGCCGGAGGCGGGCGCCGACCTCTTTGTAGGACTGGCCACGCGACACGAGCTCCAGCACCTGGATATGCCGGGGCGTGAGGCCGTGGCCGGGACGAGCCTCGGACTCCGCTGGCGTGGCCTCGGACTCTCCGGGGGCCTGCCGGGCGAGACGGCCGAACTCCGCCAGGAGCCTGGCGGCGAGCCCGGGCGAAAACGGGGGCACGCCGTGCTGCGCCTGCTCGAGGGCTTCGATCAGTTCCTCCGTATTGATGCTCTTGATCAGGTAGCCGCAGGCTCCCGACTTGACCGCCTCGAAGAGGTCGTTGTCCTCGGCCGAGGTCGTCAGGACGACAATCCTGGCGTCCGGCATCTCGGCCTTGATGAGACGGGTCGCCGTCAGGCCATCGCAGCGCGGCATGCAGATGTCCATCAGGATGATGTCCGGCTTCAGCTCTCGCGCCCGGGCGACGGCCTCCTGACCGTCCGCCGCCGTACCGGCCACCTCGATTCCGTGAGCTTCCATCAGATTCTGGAGGCCCTCCAGCATCAGGCGGTTGTCATCGGCGAGCAGCACTCTCATGTCGATTCCTCCACTCGATCGCGGAGAGGCAGACAGATCCTGACGACGGTGCCCGATCCGGCGCTGGAGTCGACCATCAGCGATCCACCAACCTTCTCGATGCGTTCGCGCATGAAGAGCAGGCCGAAGTGACCGTCAGACCCGGGTTTCACCATGTCCGCGTCGAACCCGCGCCCGTCGTCCGAGATCGTGACGCCTACGTGGCCGGCGTCGCGTTCCATGCTGACGTTCACCGCTTGGGCTGTGCCGTGTTTGCGCGCGTTGCTCAGCGCTTCGTGGGCCACCCGCAGGATCTGTACCCCAGCCGCTGGACTGAAGCAGTTCTCCTCGACTCCCTCGCCCACGCGGAGTTCAGCACGGACGCCGTAGTGCGCCTGAAAGGCGTTGAGATGCTCACGCAGGGCTGGGATGAGCGCCCAATCCTGCGGTGAGGTGCCCCGCAGATTGAGAATCGACTCGCGCACGTCGGCGTGCGCATCCCGCGCCACCCCTGCAAGGCGGTCGAGCAGCGTTCGGGCCTTCTCGGGATTCCCGTCCTGCACCCACTTCGCCGCTGTCTGCGCCTGCATGCTGACGTATCCGAGCACCTGCCCGATGCCGTCGTGTAATTCTCTCGCCAGACTCTCGCGCTCTTGCAGGACGGCTGCCATCCGGTGCTGCTCGATTCGCTGTTCATCCAGGCGCTTCTGATCGGTGACGTCATAGAGCAGGACCAGGTGACCGAGAACCCGCTTCCTCCGGTCCGTCAGCGGTGTGGGATTCACGGTGTAGTGCCGGAGAGTCGGGCCGGCACCCCGGCTGATTTCGGCATGCGTCAGGTGCGCCCGGTCGGCTTGGATGAGCGGCCCGGGTTCTACCGCCAGTACTTCGGCTGCGCTGCGGCCCCTCAAGTCGGCCACGGGTCCGGCCAGCATGCGGCCGGCCGCGGAGTTCACGTCAACGATTCGCCCCAGGGTGTCCAGCACCAGCATGCCTTCCTGCATCTGTTCGATGACTTTGGCCCGCGCCAGGGGGACAGGGTCGAAGACGTGGAAGCCAAAGAAGGCCAGTGCATAGGCGGCAGCCAGAACCCCCACAACAAGGGATACCGAGCCTCCCGGTCCCAGGGTGCCGGGGTAGATCTTGTCGAGGACGAACGATCCGCGTCCGATGATCTGGCCGAGCAGCATGATGCCCGCCGGCCAGCGATGCTGAGGAAAACGAATGGCGAACCACAGCAGAACGAGGAAATTGACCACGCCCAACAACGACCCGTAGGCGACGAAGGCCCAGCCCAACGTTCCGAGGGACGCCACCACATGCCCGTCCATTCGGAACGCCGTCCACTGCAGGTGATGAACGTCGTTGCTCACCACAGCCACAACGACGAGCACACAAGGCAGCGCCAGAAGACTCAGGTTGCGACGCGTGAGCCACCGGCCCAGTCCCGCGTACGCCAGGACGAAGCAGCAAATGGCTGTCGCGGTCGGCAACTGGCAGACGGCCTGGTACTCGACCCAGAACTTCTTGCCGGCGAAATCGGTCGCTGAGATCTCCCCGATGGCCCCGACGACCCAGAGCGCCCCGAACAGACACGCGAACGCGAAGGGGGTGGCTCCCCGCACGTTGCGGCGACGCCAGCTGTAGGATCCCAGGAAGACCAACAGGGCGAGGATGCTCAACGCCGGCCAGAGATCGGGGGCGCACCCCTGCAATCCGCTCATCGGCAGCCTGTCATCGACCAACCCAGAGCCCGACCGGCGGACATCGAAGAACAGCGTGTCCGCACAGACCGGGTTGGGGACGGGATCGAACAGGGGTGTTGACGCCGCACGGTGCTCTCCGATGGGCTGACCTCAGCCGGCGATCCTGCGTGCGCTGACTGCGCAGCGGCTCGGGGACACTACTCAATACCACATAATCGGGATTTTCGAGCACCGTTGTGGCTCTTCGTGTTGTGGGTTTTCGAAAGGTTTGGCCGCCAGCTCCAGGGCGAACGCCAGGAACGGCGGCGCCAGGAACGGCGGCGCCAGGAAGACATCCAGCGTCTGCGACGCGGCGCGGTCCGCGCCTTGCGGATGCTCGCGTTCAGGTCGTCAAATGAACCTGGAGGGAAACACGTGCCGCCTACTCCGCCCTCAGCGCCACGATCGGGTCGATCCGGCCGGCGCGCCGCCCAGGACCGAGGGCTGGTGGCCCACCGGATCGCGGCGGTAAGTCGGCCACGGTCATCGCCGCGAGCAGCGGCGGTGACCGACACCTTAACTGCCGTCGTGGCGGAGGTCTCGCTCGTGCGGTCGTCGGTTCGAACTCGTCAGGCGGATCTGAATGTACCCGTGTGCGGCGGCCATTCTCGCCATTACACGGATTGGTGTAAACTTGGGCCCTGAAACGTCGTGACCTTGAGAAGAGGCTCCACGAGATAGGCTGGCATCTGATCCGGCACGGCGCACGTCACGACGTCTGGGCACGCGGCGACCACGAGCTTGTCGTCCCGAGACACGGCGAGATCAATGATTACACCGCGAAGGCGATCCTCAGAGAGGCCGGAGGGAAACGGTAATGCGATTCGAAGGTCGCGTGTTCAAGGTAGGCCACCACTGGGCTGTCGAGGTCGCGATCCTCGGAGTCGTGTCGCAGGGGCGCACGCGCAGCGACGCACTGGAGATGATCGCCGACGCTGTCGAGTCCCTCGTGAACAAGAAGGGGTTCGAGGTCTCGGTCTTCGCCGGTATCGGCGAGCATTTCGAGATCGGTGCGTCGGACCAGGCCGCGCTCACGGCACTGCTCCTTCGTCGCACGCGACTCAAGGCCGGGCTCAGTCTGGCCGAGGTCTCCGCCAAGCTCGGCGCCAAGTCGCTGAACGCGTATGCTCGCTATGAACAGGGGCGCACGACGCCGAGTGTGCAGAAGCTGTCGGATCTATTGTCGGCTGTCGTTCCTAACCGGGACTTCGTGTTGGTCGAGAGCCGGGCTCGCGGATGAACGATCAAATGCGGCTCTGGGAGCCTTGCGCGACGCTCACCCAACAAGGAGCAGCGCATTCCCAGGCAGATTGAGGCACTCGAAGGAGCCGAGCGCCTCCGCGTCCACGGCTCCGAAGGAACTGGGCAGTTGATTCGAGTCCCCTGGGCGGTCGCCGAAATGCTCGGTCACCGGGGCCTCCGGATGGTGATGCGCTACGCGCACCTGTCCCCCGCCTAACTCTCGCCCGAGGTTGGCTTGCTGGATGCGCAGCGGCCGAAAAGGGCAACAGAAAGGCAACGTGCCCAAACGCCCGCGCGGGCCAAGACGAAAGTGTTCAATTTTCCTAAGGAAGTTGGCTCCTCAGGTAGGACTCGAACCTACCCGCCTTCGCTCCGCATCCGCACGTTCTACCGGATGCGGAGCTACGGCGTGGTCGCGCCGAAGCTCGCCGTTCGTGCAGGAAGCGAGCGAAGGCGGACAACCCTCCGGTTAACAGCGCGCGGCTCATGACGAGATCCTGCTCGACCTGGCTGGTACGGACCCACGGCGCCTCGGTCCTCCACTCGGTGATGTAGTCGCGAGGTATCACTGGTCCGTTTCCACGGTGGTGTTCACGTAGACCTTCCACACGCCATCGCGCGGCCTCGTATGGAAGGCAGTCCCCGGCGCGAGCGGCGTTGCCTTCTGCGCGCGAGCTCGCACATGCTCCTGCAGTGGCCCGGTCTTGTCCGCAGCTCCTACGCGCTGAAGGAGGTGACCGAGCCGTTGCGCCCACACAATCGGAGCCGCGTTCGCCGCAGTCGCGAGCTTCTGGGCGTCAATGCGCTCGGCCAGTTCCGAGAGTACGGTCGCCACTAGATTGAGGCCGCCAGCCTGCTGTGCGTATCCAACAAGGTCGAGCGCCGTCGCCTCGGGCGTTGATACGAGCACGCCACCGCGCGGGGTGTTGACGGTCTGCACGGGCACGGCCCGCAGTTGCTTGCGCACCAGAAAGGTCACACGGACGCGACCGCAGATGATCGGCCGGCGCGGGCCCTCGAGAAAGACCTGCAGGGCCTGCGGGCGCTGATGCGCCGCGCCGTGAAACTCCGCGGCCGACAGGAGGCACACGTAGTAGGGCCGCTTCAGCCACTTCATGAGGTCGGGAACAAACTGCTCGGCAGGAAGGCAACCGAGCGACCGATATTCCGGCGGTACGATGACATAGAAGCTTCTCGCCGGGGATGCGAGAAGTCCCTGTCTGGCGAGCCGATTCAGCGCGAGGAGGGCGGCGCTGGTGGAGACGCCCAGAGCTGCTCGGGCCTCGCGCCCGGTAAAGCTGTAGCGCCCCGCGGTGGCCAGTTGTTCCAGGTACTGCCGGGCCTTCGGCCGTTTTCCGGATTTCATAAGCGCAAACTATCAGTTTTTGATGTTTTACGCGAATGATATCCAGACAGCATCGGTACTTCCCTGCCGTGCCGTCGGCGCCTTCCATTGCTGAAGGCGCGCGAGAGCATTCGCGCCACCAAATGACGCGTGCGCCTGGCAAGTAGGACCAAGCAACTCACATGATGTTGCGTAGCTGTCGATGCACAACGGCCGCCGCGGCGATATCATGTCATGGTGAACTGACACGCGACGGGCCTTATGATTCGCGTCGTCATGCCTCTGCCCGAGGGAAACCATCGGTGACCCGACCATGAAGCGAAGGCTCTATATTGAGACCACGGTCGTGAGTTACCTTGTGGCACGACCAAGCCGAGACCTGATGGTGGCTGGCCATCAGGAGGCCACTCGCGAATTCTGGCCCAGGTTGACGACGGACTACGACACCTTCGTCTCTGCCCTTGTCTACGAAGAGGCCGCCAAGGGAAACGTCGAGCAAGCGACGAAGCGGCTGGCTGCGATCAAGCCTTTTCGTATGTTGGACATCGATGAGGACGCACGAATGCTGGCGGAAAAGGTCGTCGCAGGAAGAGGCGTGCCGGAGGAATACCCGGAAGATGCCCTGCACATCGCCGTTGCCGCGGTCAACGGCATCGACGTGGTTGTGACGTGGAACTTCGCGCATTTGTCCAATCCATTCACGCGAAGGATCGTTCGCCAAATTGTCCAGGACGAGGGGTATGTATGCCCCGAGATTTGCTCCCCCGAGGAGTTGATGGAGAGTGCATCATGACTGATCCCATCGTCGAGGAGGTGCGCAAGCATCGAATGGAACACACCCTCAAATTCCGTCGGAACCTCGCGGCTATCTGTGTCGACCTTCGCGCGATTCAGGTCACGTCCGGCCATATCGTCGTCCGGCTGCCACCGCGGAGGCTGGAGCCAATTCACGCATCCACCGAGCGTCGCGCTCCGCGGCGGAAGTGACGCGGCTTCAGCCGCAGGCTCTCCCTGAATCGTACCGGCAATCTGGGAGGGCGGTTTGTGTGAGTCAGGCCGCCTTGACCCGCTCATAGTACTGCGCCGCATACTCCGCCGGCGGCACCGCGAGTACAGCCAATATGAGCACGAGACTGCTGATGGCGAGACATTGTGTTCGAGTTTCTCCTGAGAGAGTTGGGGTCCACGTGGAAAGGACGCCTCGCGAGGGCGGCCGCACGCAGAAGCGCTTGATCAGTTTGGCTGCACGGCTCACGCCGCCGTCCGCCGGGAACGCTTGCACCGTCGTGGTTCTGATGTCCATTGCTCTCACCTCCACTGGTGCAGTAGGCGGTGGCGAGTGTGATGGTTACTTTCTCCGGGACAGGCGTCCGCCGATCAGGAACGCGACGAACGACACACGCGGCGACACACGGGCGAAACTGAATCGTGAAGGGGCGCGGCTTGCGCATGGCGTGGCAACACGCGATTGGAGTTCCTACTGGCGAACGCGGGGCGCGCCAACGTGCCTCGGGAACAACGAATCGGGCGACTCCGATCAGGTTTGGTCCTGGTCGGACGCGCTTAAGTGGACACCTATGAGACGATTCTAAAGGCCGAGAGGCCACGGCGAGCAGCCGTCACGGCTTGCGCTCGATCGCATTATCACCTAAAATATAGACCATAATGAACACGTTCCCGATCGAGACAGAGCTGAAGCTGAAGCAAGCGTCGGTCGTTCTGGACATGCCGCCCAAGCTGCTGCAGAACTTTGTGCAGTTCCGCGTCGTGCGCCCGAGGCGACGAGGACGATTCTACTGGTTTGGCGAAGCGGCGCTGCTGCAGGCGAAATGCGCGCTCTACCTGCGAGAATCGCTCGGTGCGTCCACCGGGCACCTTGCGGGTTTTGTCCGGGCGCTGGCGGCGTCGCCCGCGTTTTTGACGATGCCCGCGTCCGTCAGCATTCAATCGCGTCCCTTCCATGGCGCGGCAGCGGTGAGCATCCTCGTGCCTGTCGGAGCACTGAACGCGGACATCAAGCGCCGCATGCCCCTCGCCGCCGTCGCACGGGACCTCCCCACTGGCCGTCGACGGCCGGGCTGGAAGGCCGACTTCGTGCGCAGCGTCCGGGACGCAGCCGCTGAGCTCCCACCCCTGAGCGACGCTCAGATCCTCAACGTCGTCGGCGAGTACCGTCGATCGCGGTCACGACGCGAGGTCACCGTTGGCCCGGAGTCGTAGTCGCCCCGGCCGATTGCGCGGAGTCGTCGATACGTCGGTGCTCGTGGCCGGCATATCCGGATTCAGGCGCCCACGTCCCGATCCGGACAACTGCAGTGCCACCCTGCTTCGCAGGTGGATCGATCGGCGCGCGTTCACCTGGTTGGTTTCCACCGACATCCTGGACGAGTACAGAGAAGTATTGGTCCGCCTCGGCGTGTCGCGTGCGACGGTCGGACGCGTCCTCAACCTGCTCAATGAGGACGCAGAACGGATCTCGGAGACGGTAGCGACCGGAATCTCACCCGACCCTGGCGATGAGCCCTTCTGTGCCTGCGCAGAAGCAGGCGACGCGGACTTCATTGTGACGCTCAACCCTCGGGACTTTCCTCAGGATCGGCTCAGGGCACGCGTCATCGCTCCTGGCGCTCCCCTGCCAAGTCGAGGCCGACCGGTTCGCCGTCAGCATTGAGATCACGCGGCCAGGTCGAGTGCGATGGCGTGGCGCACGCATTCAAGATCACAATCTGTGATCTTGAACGCGGCAGCGCGACGACCTCATCCTGGGGCAGCCTGAACGCAGAATCCGCTGGAAACCGGTCTGGGTTCCGCTTGACCTGCGCATTCCGGCCATCGTGATCACCGGTTCCGGGCATCGTGATCGGGGTCGCAACGTCGGTCAATCGTTGTCGGACCTCGTCTCTACTGACGGCCCATTGATCAGAAGCGATCTCTTGCGATCCCCTGCGACGCCCGCAAAAACCCAAATTAGCCCAAGCGGCGCCCCTCGCCGGGAGGAACACCCCAACCGCTGTGATGGTGTTCGTCGTTGTGCCACGGGAAGAACACCCGTCCGAACCTGCGGGCATCCCCCCAGCGACCCGAAGCGATCGGGAAACGTGGGACAGTACTTCAGCACTTCAGCGTGTTGAACTGCGCCTCGGAGAACGGGCAAGGACGCCTTGGAGCGGTCTCGGCTCGCCCTCTGCTCGCCAGGTCAACGCAGCCCCCTATCAGACCCTCCGGGCACCCCGTCCCACTCTGACACAATCCTCCCGGAAAGGGATGGTGGCTCACCTGGCCGGTCCCAGGCAGTTCCGAGACGGGGCGCAATCCAGCGACCGCGACCACAGGGTGAACCCTTTAGCCGAAGCCGCGGTCGAAGGGTAGAATGTCCCCGCTCCATGGAGTGAGGACGAACATGCGACATCGATGGTTGAAGGGACTGCCAGCCGCGGTGGCGATCACGCTGGCTGCGGCCGCTATCCTCGGCGCGCAGGATCCGGCCTCGCTTCAAGGCGACAACCCACCAGCCGGCGCGATCCGAGTCGACCGCCTCGACGTGGGCTACGTGCCCGTTCGGCGCCCGCGCGCGGATCTCGCGCCCGGGCAAGCCACCGGCCAGCAAGCGATGCAGACGCCGACCTTCCGCAGCGCGGTGGAACTGATTCCCGTGAACGTGTCGGTTCTCGGACCTGATGGCAGACCCGTCGTCGATCTGAAGAAAGCGAACTTCACCATCCTCGAGGACGGCATCCCGCAGGAGGTTCAACACTTCTCGCTCGAGAGCATCGTTGCCGAAACCTCCAAGGCGAGCGCGAACGAGGCCGTCGGGCGCCGGATTGTCCCGGCTCTCGAGCTGGCACCCCAGGAGCGGCGAGTCTTCCTCATCGTCCTGTCCACGTGGCGTGGCAACAGCATCCAGGGTCCGAACAAGGGGCTCGACGCGCTGCTGGATTTCGTGAACAAGCGGCTGCTGCCGCAGGACGTGGTCGCCGCCACGGCGTACAACCGCGCTACGGTGTTCACAACCAACCACGCGGCGATCGTCGAAGTGATCGAGCGTTATCGGGCGCGGAGCGACAAGATCGGGGCGGCACTGGAAGCGTTCTTCTCGGGCCTTCGTGCCCTGTTCGGCACCGGGAGGATACCGGCCGACACCCAACGCGATATCGACGAGGTCTTCGACGTGCCGGGAGCCTCGATGCGGCAGCTGCCCGCGATCGATGCGCGCCCGATGCGGAGCAACGCGACGCCGCCTAGGCCGAACCCTGATGCCGCCGCCGCCCTGGAGGACTACGCCAAGGCGGAGGCGGGATTCGACCAGCGCGTGGCGAGCTCCCTGACAAGCATGGGCGGGATGGCTCAGATCTTCGCGGGCGTCGACTACATGCGCACCATGGTGGGCCAGAAGCGCCTGGTGTATTTCGGCCCGGGAATGGCCGTCCCGAGCACCGACGATGATCACAGCATCGCCGCGATGGCCAACGACGCGCGTGTCGCGCTGGACATGATTCAGACCGGCGGCATTGAAGGCTTTTCGATGTGGCGCGGCACGCTGGGAGAGTCGCCCGGCTTCGGCGAGAGCTTCAATTTCGCAAGCATGCGGAGCCTCTCCAGGCAGACCGGCGGCCAGGCATCCATCACGGAGTTCACCAGGACTGCGCTCGACCGCGTCGATGTCGCGACGCGGACTCAGTACCTGCTCGGGTACTACCCGAAGAACACCAACTGGAACGGCAAGTACCGGCGCATCGAGGTGAGAGTGAACCGGCCCGACCTCGACGTGGTTTGGCGCCAGGGCTACTACGCCCGTCAAACCGCCACGCCGTACGACGCGAAGGAATTCCTCACGGTCACGCGAATCGCGACTGCTGCGCAGTATCGGGTTGCCGTGACGGACATCAAGATGAAGGCGGCCCTCCTCGGCAACGACGTCACGCTCACCATCGACATCTCCAGGGTTGCCCTCAAGCAGGTCGATGGCAGAAGGGTCGGCCAGCTTCGCGTCGCCGCCTTCTACGGGGATGCGCGGCAGAGGATCATCGACGTGAGCTGGAGCACGCTCGACTTGAACTTCACCGATGAGGCCTTCAGCCGGTTCCTGAAGACCGGCATCGAGTACCGCTGGAAGGTGCCGGCCACCCTGGAGCCGACCTACATGAGGGTCATCGTCTACAACTACGACGTGGACTTGCTCGGCACCCTGGAGACGAAGCTGCGGTAGCCTGGCGGCTGGCCCTGAAAGGCGTGCCACGGGTCGCCGAGGCGGGCTTCCCTGCCGATCATGGTCGCCGACTGCATGATGGAACTGCCGAAGGAACAGTCCGTCGCCGGCGCTAGAATGTCCCGGCCCGCCAATAGGCAGCATTAGCGGGGTCCCACCCGGCGGTCTCCTGCGTGGTGAACATAACGCTGAGCCGCGGCGTGAACATCGTTTATCGACGCCGGCGCCTCCAGCGCGTAGTTGTGACCTGAGTGGTGATCAGCGGACCAACTGAAACATGAGGGGATGGCACAGGCCCCAGGATCGCGATCCTGCCCTGGCGGGACCGCTGCTGATCGTGCACCCGTGACGAGGTCGAACCCGGCTGGCACTGTGGCAGCGGCTCGATGCGGCTGCAGGGTTCTCCACCCAAATGCGGTGAAGTTCTGAAGGCGGGGTTGGAACCGAGCGACTTTCCTGGAGGGGTCTGGCTCCTCATCCGCCTTCGCTCCGCAGACGGAGCTACGGCGAGGTCTCGCCATAGCTCGCTGGTGCGTCGAAAGCGAGCGGAGGCGGACAACCCTCCGGTTAACAGGCCGAAAAAGCGTCGTTAGCCGCGCTTTGCCGGGAGTTGCTGGGACCTGCCGGATCGCGCATGCTGACGAGCAAGACCGGGCGATTCCGCGCCTTCGCTTTGTACCGCGGTTTGCCGACGTGTGCCGTGCTCTATGGCGCCGAAAGGGCAAGAAAAGGACAACGTGCCGAAAACGACGGCTAACGTCGGCGCCGGCGCGCGCCCCGAAACACGGTCGATTTCCGTGTTGGTGTGAGCTAATGTCCGTTACAGTCGGCAGGACCTGACAATTACCTCCATCGCACGCTCCCACGCAGCCGCTGGCGTGACGCCCCAGCTCTCTCCCTCTCGCCACTCAATCGCCGATGCATTTGAGTGTACGATGGCGTTCTCGAACCGCAGCAGACCCTCGCGACCGTCGTAAGTCGCTCGAACGCGCCGGCGCCGAGTTCCAGCGTCCACCACCCAGGACCCGAAAGAGAGGGCGTCGTAGCGATGACTGTACACCGCAATGCCATCGTCGCCCAGTTCTTTGGACAGTCGTGCGAGATGTTCAAAATACTGCTTACTGACTTCTGCATCGCTGAGCAAGGTTGTTCCCATTCTGAGAGCGATCACTTCGCTGGCGGTATTGGACTGTGCCCATCCGGCCCGATGGCATAGCCACGAGCCATGAGGTACTCGATTTCATGTCGCAGCCACACTCCACCCTTCTTGAGCGCGTCGGTCACGTTCGTTGTCACAACAAAGGTCTGCCCCCGAGAGATTGCACGGTCCAGGAATTTGTCGTTCGCAGCTAGCTTCTCTGCTTCCGACATCTTCTCCCAGACACTTGCGGGGATGCTGAACGACTTGGCACCCAACTCCCGTGCAAGCTCCAGGTATCGAGGGTAGCTGCCGATCACGACGGTGCCGGTCGCGGTCGCCGATCCCGCCAGAGCAGTCTCCGCGCCCCCCATTCCCGCAAGTGCTGGCCCCGCTATGCCCAGCGCGGCCCCGACCACGAAGCCCTTGGCCGCCTCGAAGCCGACGTTGCCGCTTAGCGGCGCTCTCCCGTGCGAGACGTTCTGGTAGATCGCCCACCCGCCGTAGACGGCCGCCCCAATGCCTCCGGTGATCAAGAGCGGGTTCTTGCCGTCGGGATCCGTGTACTTCAGGGGATTGTTCGTGACGTAGGCATATCGGTTCCAGCGCTGCGGATCGACCTGTGCTTCTTTGACGCTCAGTTCGGGGTCGACCGTGCTAAATCGCCCGACGCTGGCCCGGTAGTAGCGGGCGCCGAAGTAGTCCAGGCCGGTCTCCGCGTCGCGCTCGTGGCCCGTGAAGAGTCTCTTCTCTTTCGCGTTCGCCGACGGATTCCATTCTTCCCCAAACGGCAGAAAGTCGTGGCGGCTTACGACCTGCGCGTTCTGATCGGTCACGACCCGCACGGAGCCCAGGGCGTCGAGGTGGTAGTACTCGACGACCTGCCCCGACTGCGCCCACGCCGGCGCCGGCGCCGACACCATCACCGCCACCAAGATCAGGAAAACGGCTGTCACGCGATCGAGAGCCGCACGCCGCCACCGCGAAGGCCTGTCAGCGGCCCTGATGAGAGCGACCGCGGCCGGCCACGTTGTCGCTGCGAGTGTTCGACGGTTCATCGATCACCTCCCACGTGCCACGCTGGCAGTTTACCTGTCAGCGGCTCCAGATGAACGGCGACTGACTCGCCGGCCTCCGTGGCGCCGTGCATGACCCACAGCAGGGTGCCTCCGGTCTCTTCGAGCGCGGCCGTATCAATCCGAGCGTCAACAAGGCGGTGCAGCCGGAGCAGGCGCCGCGCCTCGGCCGTGACGTCCCCATCCTGCTACCGGCCAAACCGCGCGTGCGTGGCGGCCAGCCGCGTCGCGACTCCCTCGCGCGAGACGTCCCGATCACGGCACGACTCCGCTCCAGCCCGTCCACGCCCCGAGATACACATACGCCACCTGCCACTGGGGCGTCCCGTTCTGGTCCACGTACTCACTCAACAGCGGCGCCCCGAGCCCGTGGATGAAGTATCGCGTCGTGGCCGATGACGGACCCTGGATCGATGGCTGGCCACGGGGCGCTGCGAATGACGCCGTGATGCAGTCCATTGCCGCCCGTCACAAGGAACTCAGCGCGAATCGTTCACCTCACGACGACCTCGGGGAACACATCAGGCAGGTACCACTCCCTCAGGTTCCGCACCATCGCCTCAACGAAGTCCGTGATTGCTCGCCGCTCCAAGTAGGCACATGCGTCGCGTCGTGGCAACTGATCCGCAGTCAGGTGTCGTCGATCTTCAATCGCACAAAGCGTCCGCAGCGCCTCGTCGCGTACAGTATCCTGCAGTCTGTCGTGTGCGCTACCGACCAAGGGACCGTGAGGGATGGCGGCACTCGCGACGCGGCAACTCACGGTCAACGTCTGAATCATGAGATCGATCGCTCGGTAATCCGCAACCCATAGGATCTCGCCTTGGTGGGCCTTGATCAACCAGCATTGCGAGGACCGCAGCATGTCCTCCAGTAGGTCGACGAAGATCTGGTCCCTGTCGAGACGCCACAACGAACCGGCAATTACGAGCCGACGGCTGGCATCCTGTTCATCACCAAGCATTCCTCGAAGAAGTGGGACGCAGGTCCTGTCCTCAAGGTCCGCGACCCCTTTCACTATGTGGACGTGGCGAGTGTGAAGATTCGCTCGCAGGAACGACCGTGCAAGGCCCACCTCGTCAGCAGTAAGTGCCCTCAGGAAACCGAGGTCCACCTCGCGGCGCGAGAGGCCAAAACTGTCGTGCACGTAGTAGTGACAGAAGGCTTCAAACGCAGGAGATCGTTGAACGTCTATCATCCCCGGCGGATACTCGTAGAATTGTCTTGCCCGGTCTGGCATCACTCCGTCCCCCAGGTAGGTCGCCGATTGAGGATCCAATTCCGGCAGACGGCACGGTGCTGCCGTCAGATGGCTATCGCTTCGGCGGCAACATCGACTTCCCATCCTTGCTGAACGTGTAACCCAGTCTCAGTAATTCCCGAATCTCGTCGTATAGTGCGCCACTGGATATCGTCCTGAGATCGAGGTTCGACCGGACGGTCCACGTTGCCGCCGCGACCTGCTGAATGAACTCCATGTTTGCGGCTTTCCTCGCCGCCGGCGTCATGGACCGCCAGATCTCCTCGGCAGTCTCGAAGAAGTGGGCTCCAGGGCTCTTCGCGAGAGTCGTGTAGCAGGTTGGCCCGTGATCGGCGTATCTGCCAATCACCGCGATCCCTTCGCTCGACCCACCGCTGGGCGCCTGTGCCCCGGTCAGCATTTCGCCCGCGGCCTGCACGGCCTCATGCCCGCCCGGTGAATTGAAGACCCTCGTTGCCCAAAGCCACGCCGACGACGCTTGCGTCGACGTCCAGAGCGCAACGCGCTGGGCGATCGGGGAGTTTGCGATCCGCTGTAAGGCCTGTAGTAGGAGCGGGTTCCGGCCATCCGGATCCTCGTACTTGAGCGGGCTATTCCTGACGTACGCGTACCGATTCCACCGCTGCGGATCGGTGAGGTTGGCCGGTAGTAGCGCGCGCCGAAGTAGTCGAGTCCAGTCTCCGCGTCGCGCTCATGACCGGTGAAGAGCTTCTTCTCTTTCGCGTTCGCCGGCGGATTCCATTCCTCTCCAAACGGCAAGAAGTCATGGCGGGCGACCACCTGCCCCGTCTGATCGGTGACGACGCGCACGGACCCCAGCGCGTCGAGGTGGTAGTACTCGACGATCTGCCCCGATTGCGCCAGCGCGGACGTCGGCAACAGCAGCGCCGCCACGATGAGGAAAGCGGCCGTCACGCGATCGTGAGTGGCATACCGCCGCCGCAGAGGATTTTCGGCGCCGATGATGAGAGCGCCCACGGCCGGCCACGTTGTCGCTGCGAGTGTTTGGCGGCTCATCGCTCACCTCCCACGTGCCACGCGATCAGTCTACCCGTCAGCGGCTCCAGATGAACGGCCACCGCCGCGCCGGCCTCCGTGGCGCCGTGCGTCACCCAGACCACATGATCACCGACGTCCTCAAGCGCGGCCGTATCAATCCGGGCGCCGGCCACGCCATGCAGTTGGAGGAGGCGCCGTGCCTCGGCCGTGACGTCGGCATCCCGTCCCCCGCCAAACCGCGCCTGCGCGGCAGCGAGTCGCATCGCGACCCCCTCGCGCGACGTCCCGAGGACAGCAGGACTGCGTTCCAGTCCGGTCCATGGACCGCGACACACGACGTGACGCACCCGCCCCTCGCCATCCAGCGTTACCGTCGCGATCCCCGTCCTCGTCGGGGCGGCTAGGTCGATGGCCCAGCCCGCGATCCGCAGCGGCTGGAGTCGCGCGCCGGCCGTTGGGATGTCAATCCACATCTGTGGCACGCCAATGGTAGGCTGGAACGTGGCCGTGCAGCTGCGCGTCGCGCTCGGCGCCAGTGAAGAGCTTCTGCTCCTCCGCGGTCGCCGGCCGATTCCACTCCCGTGGCACGTCGAAGCCCACGCCGAGCCGCCCGGCTCGCGATGGCCTCAGGCGAAGGCGGGCCGCGAAACGGCAGGAAGTCGTGGCGGCTGATGACCTGTCCCTGTTGATCAGTGTCGCAGTTCTGCAGCCTTCCCGGTTGTCATGTTCACCATGCAATGCGCCTGAATTTTCATCCCGTTCGCCAATGCGTGGACGGGACCTGTGAGGGTGGCCCAATCGGCGGCGCTACCGCCGTAACGGGCGCCCAAGCCAACCAACGCCGGGTGCCCGATCTCTCAATTGTCGGATCCACCTCCGTCCAACTCGGCATTCTTGGCCAAATCCCGAACCAGATCATCAAGTGTCTTCATCGTCTTCAGGTCCCGCCGTTGCGTCGACTTCCTCGCAGCTCGCGATGCGAACCTGCTCAGAGACTCCAGGTCCGGAGGATCTCCTGCGAACGCTGCCCAGATCGTCGCCGACTTCAACTCTCGATCGAAGCGGTCCCCGGGCCTCAATCTCCCGGCAGGGACTTTCAAACGCGCCGCACACTGTTCCCAAGTCTTCGCAACCGTGAGCTTGCTGCAATCAAAGTCGTGATAGTAAGTCGCGACAATGTCTGTGGTGCTAAGATCGTCTCGACTGCCGAAGACCTCTCGCACCTTTCGTCTGACGAGAATGCGTGTTCGGACATTCGAAATGACAATGAACGCCAAGACCCACGCTCCGACCAGTATCCCGAGCTCCATCTGTCACCTCGACGAGTCTACGGGCTCGTGAACCGTTGTCCCGTTACTACGCCAAATCCCGACGATCATCCTACCTGTAGGCGCATGGATTCTGGGTACATTCGTAGGCGCACTTCACCTCAAGACCAAATAGGTAGAGACCATACGCTGTGCTCCGAGTCAACAGCCTGTGGAAACTGCCAGAACTGTGGAAGCCGACGAGCAAACCGGCTGTCGGCTTCCACAAGTTCTTTGCAAAACGTCCGACAGTGGAACGTTTCGCACGAGCTCCCACAGGCCACCATCAACGACTCCTCGATCCGGATGATTCGGAAGACTCCCACTGGCAAGATCGGGCGCGACGATGCGACAATGGGAGCGCACGCAGACACACTCCGGCGCCCACGACCGTCAACCGGGTAGCCGCTCACCTTCTGCCAGTGCCTCGCTCATCAAACCGACACGACTCTTGGCGGAGACTCTTGGTGAGTCGATGCCCACGACGGCCGCAGTCGTTCACATTGCCAAGAATGCCCCGGAAGCCCGGTCACCTCGGTTGGGTCGAGCCCCCGAGATAGAGCTTGGAGACTGGAAGGAAAAGAACCCGGGCGTTTGGCTCGGAGGCAGGGAGTTGAACCCAGATCACCTGGTCGAGCCACCACACGTCTCAAGACCGAGAGCACGCGATGTCTGCCAATGAGTTGCTCAATGTCGTCCAGGCAGCGAACCATCTTGGCATCCGTCCTTGGACGTTGCGGCACTGGATTTGCGATCACAAGATCGAAGTCATCAAGTACGGCAACGGCGTCGTGCGCATACGCCGGTCCGTGCTCGACCGATTCATCGGAAACTGTACGATCAACGCAAGGCAGGACCATGGAGACGGACGACCGACAGAACCGTGACTTCTCGAAGGGGCCCGTGTGGGATCCGGCGAGGAATCGCTGGCTCGTTGAAGTTCGCTACCCGGACGGATCGCGACTCCGAAAGCGCTTTCGACGCGACCGGGATGCGCAGCGGCTGTGGGCAGCCGAACAAGCCAAGATCGAAAACGGCACCTGGCACGAGCAAGCGCCGAAATGCGTCACGCTTGCGACCGCGTTCGGCCTGTACCGCACGTACTCGAACGTCCAGAATCGTTCGCACGAGACGTATATCGAACCTGTGCTCTCGATGTGGGAGACCGAGATCAAGACCTCGAGTCTGCTGGCGAGAATCAAGCCGGCTCAGATCGAAGACGTCAAGCTGAGGCGCGCGCAGAAGGTGGCTCACAGCACCGTCGACAAGGACCTGGCCGTACTGAAGTCCTTCTTCAACTGGTGCATGTCCCACGGGCTGGCGGCCTCAAACCCCGTCCGCAGCGTCAAGTTCTTCAACGAGGACAACTCTCGTCTGCGCTACCTGACCGAGGATGAGTACAAGCGGCTGCTCGACGCCGCGCAGGACGTGGAAGCGTCCCGGTACCTACCGGAGAAGATCATCCTGGCGGTTCACACCGGCTTGCGGCGGGGTAGTCTGTTCAATCTTCGATGGGACGAAGTCGACTTCCTGAACCGCGTCGTCCGGATTCCTCGAACCAAGAGCGGCCGTCCGCATTCCTTGCCCTTGAATGCCACGGCACTCACGACGATCCAGGCTCTCTACACGCAACGCCTGCCGGACTGTCCGTACGTCTTCCCCCACGCCCGCGGGCGGAAAGCCGGTCAGCCGGTCAAGGACGTCAAGAACGGCTTCCACGCCGCGCTCGAAGCCGCAAAGATCGAGAACTTCACCTGGCACGACCTGCGGCACACCTTCGCGTCGTGGCTCATGATGAAGGGCGCGTCCCTTCGGGCGATCGCCGAACTGCTCGGCCACCGGGGCCTTCGAATGGTGATGCGCTACGCGCACCTGTCCCCCGCCTACTTGTCGGCTGAGGTCGCCCTGCTCGACGCGCCGCAAGCAAAAAGGGCAAGAAAAGGGCAACGTGCCCGGAAGGCCGATCGGGCACGCGCGAAAGTTGTCAAATTTCCTAGGGAAGTTGGCTCCTCAGGTAAGATTCGAACTTACAACCCTCCGGTTAACAGCCGGATGCTCTACCGTTGAGCTACTGAGGAATACGAACTGTCAATTTTAGCGAATCGGCGGGGATGGGTCAAACACGCCGGTCACCCATGACGTGACCAGCGCGTCGACGAGACCCCCACACCCGACGCACCCGACGCACCCGACGACGCACGCGGATGATAACGCGTCGGCAGGACCGCCTCAGGCTTCCGCGTGCTCCTTGAAGACCCGGCCTCCACCAGAATGAACAGAGGCGATCGCTTCATGCCGCCGGGTGCTATTTCAGCTTCGCCCCAGCCAGTTGCGCGACAGCCGCAAGCGTGGTCTGCGCCGCGTTGAGGCCGAGGCGGAAGTCCTTGTCGGTGAGATTCGCGTACATGTCCAGCGGCTGGTGCCAGAGGGGATCCCATCCGGACCCGACCTGCGACCCGCGCTCTAGCTCGCGCAGACTCACCGCCGCCGTATAGTCCTGGAACGCCGCTGAATCGGTGTTGGACATGCGGTTGCCGACGGTCACAGGATAATCGGTCGCGTAGCGGTCGTTGGCGGCGCGCAGCAGCCACGCGAGCGTCTGCGCCTCGGCCGCCATCTTCGCAGTTCCCGCAAACTCCACGTTCACATCCGCTTCGGGCCGCTGCTCGGGGCTGAGTGTGCCGTCAGCGCGCGGCATGCCGTGGTCATAGAGCATCATGTCGTGCTGGAGCATGCCCAGCCACTTCGGCTCCGGGTACTTGCCCGATCCGGGCGGGTCTTCCTTACCCTGCAGCTCGCGGCGCTGGTCCACATAGGCGCGGGCGCCGTTGAGGCCGGTCTCTTCGTTATTCCACAGAACGAACCGGATCGATCGCTCGGTCTGGACGTTCGGCGCGCTGAAAATGCGCGCCAGCTCCATGACGAGCGCCGTCCCCGATCCATTGTCGTTGGCCGCTTCGGCATAGCCCAGACCGTCCATGTGGCCGCCGATGATGTACATCTCGTCCGGATGGCTCGTGCCGATCTTCGTGCAGTAGACGTCTTCGCGCGCGCCCGGCGTCGTCGGCTGCATGTCCAGCTCGCGGACCTTCACATCAGGCTGCTTCATCGGATCGTTGTTCACGCCGGTCGGCCCGCGGTTCCCCTTCGGCGGGTTGCCGCCGCCACGCCCGCCTCGGCCCTGCGCCGCCGGAGCGCCTGCTCTGCCACCAGCCGGCGCGACACCACCGCTCGCGGCGGCCCGCTGCGGAGGCTGATACTCGTACTTGATCCGCTCCGTGTTCGCACACCCGTAGCTCTTGAGCTGGGCTTCGATCCAGTTGATCGCGGCCCGGTTGCGATCGGTGCCCTGCCGCCGATCGCCAAACTGCGTCAATCCCTTGATGGTGGCCTTGTACTTCTCCAGGTCGAGCCGGCTCACCAACGTTCGAACGGGATCGTCGGCTGGCGCCGACTGGCCCACCACCGGTGCCTGGGGTCGCGGCTGAGGTTGCGCTTGCGATTGCGCGGACGCCGATAGCACGGAGGCGGCCACCAGTACGGCCGCTGAATACATTACGGACTTAAGTGTCATCGCTGCCCTCCAGAGACCAGAAAGTCTAGCCCATATGACAGCCACTCCCGGAGTGATTGTTACATGGCACGATTCTCGCGTTGGCACAAACACTCCGGGAGTGGTTATCGAAGCGCCGGCGTTGTTGGCGGCGGCCGGCGCTGATGCGTCGCCTGCTCGTACGCGTAGGCCAGCCTGATCAACGTCGCTTCTGACCACGCGCGCCCGAAATACGTCAGGCCAGCCGGCAACGTGCCGCCGCGCGTGAAACCCATTGGCACCTGCACGGACGGAAACCCGGTCGTCGGCGAAAAGAACTGGCTGTTGTCCCCATGCGGCGTGTTCAGGTCGCCGATGAGCCGCGGCGGATTGCTCCACGTGGGATACACATACGCGTCGATCTTGAGCGCGTCCATCGTCTTCGTGACTGCGGAACGCACCTGATCCCGGTATGCAAACTCAGCCTTGCACTCGGGCGTCGCCGGGCCATTCTCCGGCCCCGCCTCCGCCTGCTCGAGCCTGCGCTGCACGGTGGGATGAAAACGCCGCGACTTGATGACGTCGGCCAGGCTCTTCACCGGCACACGGTCGCCGTGTGACGCGAGGTACCGGTTGATGTCGTACTTGAATCCCATGCAGGACGCCATCCCTGGCGGCCGTCGAATTCCGTCGAGACCCTCAACCGGCGCAGGGTCTACGATCACGGCGCCAGCGCGCCGCATGTCGTCGAGCGCCTTCATGAAGATCGCCACGATCTCGGGATCGGTCGTCTCACGTTCGTATGCCTGTCGAAGCACGCCGATGCGCGCACCACGAAGGCCGTCGCGGACGAGAGCCTTCGCATAGTCCTCCGGAGCCCGGCCGTGCGATGCGGCAGTCGCCGGATCGTCCGAATCCTCGCCGACGACCACCTGGAACACGGCGGCCGCGTCTTGAACGGTGCGGGCTATGGGTCCGGCAATATCGGCCAGCAGGTTGAGCGGCATCACCCCCGCGCGGCTGGTCAGGCCCATGGTCGATCGAATCCCCACCAGGGCCTGGTGCGAAGACGGCCCACGAATCGAATTGCCGGTGTCGCTGCCCAGCCCGACGGCGCCGAAACTGGCCGCGACGGCGGCCGCGGAGCCGCCGCTCGATCCGGCGGTGACGCGGTCGAGCGCGTACGGGTTCCTGGTGTAGCCGGGGAGAATTGAGCTCACTGTCTCGTACGGCGTGAAGGCCCACTCGGCCATGTTCGACTTGGCAAGCACGATCGCACCGGCATCCTTGATCCGCTTCACCAGGAACGCGTCCTTCGCCGACACGAATCCCTTCAGGGACAGCGATCCGTTGGCACTCTGCAAGCCGATGGTCTCGAAGTTGTCCTTGACGATCGCCGGCACGCAGTGGAGCGGCCCCACGAAGCCGCCCTGCGCGAAGCGCGTGTCGAGCTGGTCGGCCTGCGCAAGCGCGTCAGGATTGATGACGACGATCGCGTTGATGGCGGGGCCGGTCTTGTCAAAAGCCTCGATGCGCCGCAGATACGCCTGCACGAGCGCGCGGCATGTGAGCCGGCCGGCCTTCATCGCCGCGTGAATGTCGGCAATGCTGGCCTCCTCGACGTGAAAGGACGTCTGGGCCGGCCGCGCCGCCGAAGCCTGCATCGGCCTCGCGGCTGGCGCCTGGGACCAGAGTGGAGCGGTCGTTGCCACAATCAACGAGACGGCGGCCAGCGTCAGCGTGGTGATGCGCATAGCTGGAAATCATACACGGAAGGCCGCTGGAAGGACGCGACGGCATCTCGAAGGGTTGTGGGAGTCTCCCAGTTCGGACTCGGGCAGTTCCCTGGGAAGGCAATCGGGTAGCCGGTGTAAACTGTCCCCGTCCTCGGATTCGCCGGCCCCTTGCGGCGTCCATCATGAGGGGCCATTCCCCTCTGCGTCCGATCCGGGGGCCGGGTCGTCCCTGATATTGATGTGGTACGTTTCGTCATCACAGGCATCCGCGTTGCCCCCTGCGGACGCCGCCGAACGCTCGAGTGATACGCAGGAATTGACGCGATGAGCCGAAGCGACTCGAACGATCGGCACGCCGCCGGAGCACCTGAACGGGACACGACGCCCGTCCAGCCGCTGATGGGCGGCTTCGATCGAGAGACCTCCGTCCTCGTGCCCCGGCTGACAGAGCGGTGTGCGGGCGTTGCATGCGCCATCGCGGTGGTCGCGCTGGCGGGATGGGCGCTCAACGCGCGGGTGCTGGCATGGCAGTGGGACGGGGTCATTCCGATGGCTCCCGCCTCCGCCATCGCCCTGCTCGGTCTGGCCGGCGGGCTCTTCGTTATTGCGCGCTGGCCTCGGCCCCGTCCGGGCCGGATGCTGGCGCGCGCGGGTGCGAGCCTGGCAGCGCTGCTCGGCGTGCTCGTCCTGATCAAGCTCACGACCGGCCTCGAGGTTGGTATCGAGTGGACACTGGCCCGCACCAGAGAGTTGTTCGGCGGGATCCCGATCGGCCGCATGTCGCCGCTGACGGCGGCGCTGCTGATCCTCGAGAGTGCGGCGCTGTTGGCTCTCGTCGAGGTCAACCGGTGGCGCATGGCTGGAACCGTCGCGGCCCTGCTGGGGTTGACGGCGACAGCGATCAGTGTCGTGGTGGTGGTCGGCTACGCCTACGGCGCTCCGCTCTTGTATGGCGGCGCCACGATTCCAGTGGCTTTGCCCACCGCGCTCGCCTTTGTGTTGGTGGGAATCGGCGAGATCAATCTGGCGCTGCCCACGCTGCATGTCCTGCGCCACTGGCGCGGGGGGTCGCTGCGCGGAAGGCTGCTGCGTGCGTTCTTGCCAGGGGCTCTCTTGCTGGTCTTCGTGGAAGGCTGGCTGGACAACATATTCGAGCAGACCCGGACGATGAATCCGGCGCTGTGGGATTCGGTCACGGCGCTGGTGGTCTGCGGGTTGATTGTCGTCTTCACTGCCTGGATTGCCCGCGGTACCGGTGATGACATCGAGAACGTGAAGAACGCCCTGCGCGAGAGCGAATCACGCCTGCGCACGATCACCGATTCAGCCCAGGATGCCATCCTGATGATGGACCCGGAGGGCAGGGTGTCGTATTGGAATCCGGCCGCCGAGCGCATCTTCGGCTACTCGAGTGACGAAGCCCTCCGGCGCCACATCCACGAGCTGATTGTGTCCCCGCAGTATCGCCCGGCATTCTCCGCGGCGTTTCCAGTATTCCAGCAGACCGGACAGGGCGTCGCCGTGGGTCGCACGCTCGATCTGGAGGCCCGCACGAAGGACGGCCAGGACGTCGCCGTCCAACTGTCGTTGTCGTCCGTTCGTCTGCATGACGGGTGGTACGGGGTGGGCGTGGTGCGCGACATCACCGAGCAGCGGCAGGCTGAATCCGAGCGGCGCCAACTGGAGCAGCAAATCCAGCAAGCGCAGAAGGTGGAGAGCCTCGGCGTGCTGGCGGGGGGCATCGCGCACGACTTCAACAACATTCTCACGGCGGTGCTCGGGCACGCGGATCTGGCCTTGACCGCCCTCGGTCCGACTTCCGCCGCGCGATCGAGCCTCAATGAAATCAGCACGGCCGCACGTCGGGCCGCAGAATTGTCCCAGCAGATGCTCGCCTATTCTGGCGCCGCGTCGTTTACCCGGGAACGCCTGAACCTCAATCCGATCCTGGATGGGATGCAGCATCTGCTGCGCACGACGATCTCGAGCAAGGCGCAACTCGACCTGCAGCTGAATCGCGACCTCCCGGCGATTCATGCGGACCCGAGCCAGATCCGGCAGATCGTGTTGAGCCTCATCGTCAACGCGTCGGAGGCCATGAGCGAGACGCCCGGCGTGATCACGGTCAGCACGCGAATGTGCCGGTGCACGGCGGCGGATCTGCAGACCGCAGTCGTCCACGACGATCGCCCGCCAGGCACCTACGCCGAGTTGACGGTCAAGGACACGGGCTGCGGGATGGATGCCGAGACGCAGTCGCGAATCTTCGACCCGTTCTTCACGACGAAGTTCACGGGCCGCGGTCTGGGGCTCGCGGCCGTGCTGGGCATCGTTCGCGCCCACAAGGGCGTCATCAGGTTCGAGAGCGCACCGGGCCGGGGATCGACCTTCACGGTCCTCTTTCCGGCCGCGAAGCCGCAAGACGATGCCCGATCCGGCGACTCGACGGCCCCTCCAGCCGCTGGCGCGCGGCAGGACGCGGTTCGGGCCGCAGACCACGGCCCGGCGGCTCCGCGAGCTGACGGCCAGACGCGCGGCACGGTACTGCTTGTAGACGACGAGGAGCAGCTGCGCACGCTCGGCTCGCGGATGCTCAGCCGGCTGGGATACACGGTGCTGACGGCGGCCGGCGGCTCTGAGGCGATAGCCACGTACCGCACGCAGCACAGCGCCATCGACGTCGTGATCCTCGACCTGACGATGCCGGAGATGGACGGGGCCGAGGTCTTCGACCAGTTGCGCCTGATCAACCCCGACGTGCGCGTCGTGCTGGCGAGCGGATACAGTACGGCCGACATCTCCGAACGATTCGCCAACAAGGGACTGTGCGGCGTCATTCAGAAGCCTTATACACTTGACCTGCTCCGTCGTGCCTTGAGCAAGGCCACGACGGGGCCTGACGCATCTGCCCCCGCCGGGTCGGCCTAGGAGCGCCGCGATGAAGGGACGCGCGCGGGCCGGAATCGGGTTGCGGTCTGGCGACCATCCTAGCAGCCCGTTCCGATAGAATGGATCAGTTGATCTCATGGCAAAACAAGAATCTGAAGCCGTTCGACTCGCGGCGTTGAAGCTGATTGACGACGCGATGGGCGCAAGACGCCAGCTGGAAGCCGCAAACCAGGGACTGCTGCTCGAGATCGCGGATCGCAAGCAGAGTGAATCGGCGCTGCGCGAGAGCGACGCCCATTTCCGTGCGGTGATGGAGTCGGCCAATGACGCCGTCATCACAACTGACAGCGACGGGATCATCGAGGACTGGAATCCGGCCGCGCAGCGGATGTTCGGCTACAGCAAGAAGGAAGCGACGGGACAGCCGGTCACCATGCTCGTGCCTGAACAGCTGCGAAGCCGTCACCTCGAGGCTTTCGAGCGCCGGCGGGGCGGGGCCAGTTCTTCTCCCTTGAACACACGGACGGAGTGGGAAGGCCGGCGCAAGGACGGAAGTGAATTTCCGGTCGAACTGTCGCTGTCGGAATGGTCGACACCGGCAGGCCGCCACTTCACCGGAGTCGTCCACGACATTACGGCCCGCAAGCAGACTGAGGCCGAAAAGGCGAGGCTGGAGGCCCAGTACCGCCAGGCGCAGAAGATGGAGTCGATCGGCCGGCTCGCCGGCGGTGTCGCCCACGACTTCAACAATATGCTGGCCATCATCAGCGGGTATGCGGACCTGGTGATGATGAAGCTCGATCCGGCGGGACCGCTGTATGCCGATCTCCAGGAGGTCACAAAGGCCGCCAGGCGGTCGGCCGAACTGGTCCGACAGTTGCTCGCCTTCGCCCGCAAGCAGGCTATCAAGCCCAGGATCCTCGACATCAACGAGACCGTCAGGAACATGCTGAAGCTGGTCGAACGGCTGCTCGGCGAGGATATCGACCTGGTCTGGAAGCCGGGCGAGAACCTGTGGCCGTTGAAGATGGACCCGACCCAGATCGACCAGATTCTGGCCAACCTGTCGGCCAATGCGCGCGACGCGATCGCGGGCACCGGCAAAGTGACGATCGAGTCGAGCAACGCCGTGCTGGATGATGTCTACTGCGGGACGCATCCGGGCTCGGTTCCAGGCAGATACGTGCTGCTGGCAATGAGCGACGACGGGTGCGGGATGGATGCAGATACGCAGGCCAAGGTCTTCGAGCCGTTCTTCACCACCAAGGCCCAGGGACGTGGCACAGGCCTTGGGCTGGCGACGGTCTACGGCATCGTGAAGCAGAATCTCGGGTTCATCGATTTCTCGAGCGAGCCCGGCCAGGGTACGACATTTCATGTCTATCTGCCTGCCTACGAATCGGCTGGGGCGGCCGACGCGGTGCCTCCCGTGTCGATCGAGTCGGTGATGGGCTGGGAGACGGTCCTGCTGGTCGAGGACGAGGCCACGCTGCTCGAACTTGGCAAGAGAACGCTCGAACGTCTGGGCTATCGGGTGCTGGCGACCACCAGCCCCAGCCGCGCGATCGAGCTGCTCCGAGACTACTCCGGCGACATCCACCTGTTGTTGACCGACGTCGTGATGCCGGAAATGAGCGGCCGAACACTCCAGCAGCGGGTGGACGACCTGCGGCCCGGCCTCAAGTGCCTGTTTACCTCCGCCTACAGCGCCGACGTGATCGCGGACCGCGGCGTGATCAATGGAGAAGTGCACTTCCTGCAGAAGCCCTACACGTGGCAAGGACTGGCTGAGAAGGTCCGCGAGGTGCTGGGGGCTTCGGAGCAATGACCCGCCCCACCCTGCTCGTCGTTGACGACGAACCCGCCATTCTCGACATGCTCGGCCGGTTTGCCGCCGAACAGGGGTTTGACGTGGTCCGGTGTGAAGGGGGGCAGCCTGCGCTCGACTACCTCGGCCATCACACGGCGGACATGGCGCTGATCGATGTCCGCATGCCGAACATCAACGGGCTCGAAGTGCTGCGGGTCATCCGCGACGTCGCGCCGGCCTGCGCGGTCGCCCTGATGACGGGGTACGCCGCGGTGGACACGGCCGTCAAAGCCATCAAGCTTGGCGCGATTGACTTCCTCAGCAAGCCGTTCGACTACGACCGCCTCACGCGCCTGTTCGTGATGGTTCGTGAAGAAGCGCACCGCCGTGAGGCCGCCCTCGAAGGCGGCGAGGACCACGGCGTCGAGTTCCATGGCATGATCGGCCGCGGCCGGGCCATGACGGACTTGTTCAATCTGGTGACGCGCCTGGCGCCCTATGCGGGTATCGCGCTGATCACGGGCGAGACCGGCGCCGGCAAGGAACTGGTGGCACGCGCGTTCCACGCGGTTGGGCCGCGAAGCAGCCGCCGGCTGGTGACGGTCAACTGCTCGGCGATCGTACCGACGCTGTTCGAAAGCGAGCTGTTCGGCCACGCGCGAGGCTCGTTCACCGGTGCCGCCGAAGCCAAGGTCGGATTATTCGAACACGCCGATGGCGGGACGATCTTCCTCGACGAGATCGGCGAATTGCCGCTCGCGGTGCAGGCGGCGCTGCTGCGGGTGCTCGAAACCGGCGAGGTGCAGCGCGTGGGCTCCCTCGACACGCGGCGGGTGAACGTCCGTATTCTGGCGGCGACCAATCGCGATCTGCGGGCCGATTGCGCATCGGGCCGCTTTCGCCAGGATCTCTACTTTCGACTCAATCTGATCGACGTGCGAGTGCCGCCTCTGCGTGAGCGGCGCGAGGACATTCCCAGTCTGGCCTCGGCATTCGTCCGGCAGTTCATGGCGCGCTTCGGCAAGCCGCTCGCCGGCCTGACGCCTGAAGCCCTGCGCCTGCTGAGATCGGCCCGGTGGGACGGCAATGTCCGTGAACTGCGGCACGCGGTCGAGCGGGCCTGCATGCTGGCCGACGGCGAGTGGATCACCGATCGCGATCTGGTCGGCATCACGGTGGACCACGCGCCCGGCCCGGCCGAGACGGCGGCCGCACCCGGCCAGCGTCCAGTTCCGGCTGCCGCCACCGACGATGACCCGTCGCTGGTGTCGGTCGAGCGCGAGCACGTCGTCCGAACGCTCGAACGGGCGGGCGGAAACAAGTCGCGAGCGGCCGTGCTGCTCGGGATCAGCCGGCGAACGCTGTACCGGCTGATTGAGATTCACGGCCTGGCGCACATGGTCCAGGGGCGAAAGACCGATGGCTCGGGCGATTCCGCGGCTTCGCCCGACGATCCGGCCGCCGACGATCCCGCTGAGATCGAGGAGATTCCGTGAACTCGATGCTCGTTGTCGATGACGAACCGGCGATCCGCGCTTTGATAGCGCGATGGTTGACCGCCGCCGGTTTCGACGTCAGCGAAGCATCGGGCGCCGACGAGGCGGTCGAATCGGCCCGTCAGCGCGCGCCGGATCTGGTCGTGAGTGATGTGGACATGCCGGGTCATGACGGCGTGTGGCTCGCGGGCCGCATCAGGCTCCAGCACCCGACGACGGCCATCATCATCGTCACCGGCCTGGGCGGCCTCGACACCGCGATCCGCACATTGCGTCTGGGCGTGCAGGACTACCTGGTCAAGCCCATCGAGCGCCAGGCCCTGATGGAAGCGATTGAACGGGGGCTGCAGTGGCACAATCGCGAAGTCGAGCGGCAGCGGGAACATCAGCGGCTCGAGGACGAGATCCACGCGCGCCAGAACCAGCTGAGTGAGACCATCGCCAGTCTGCAGGTGACCTCGGCGGCCGCAGTTGACGCACTGTTGCGGCTGCTGACACTGCATGATGCGCCCGCGTACGACCACGCAACGCGCGTCGCCGGCCTGTCGACACGCCTGGCCGCCGCGCTCGGCGTCGACCCGGCCATCGTCACGCACGTCGAGGTCGGCGCGCTGCTGCACGACCTCGGGAAGATCGCCGTTGGTGTTCGCGTCCTGACCAAGCCGGAACGCCTGTCGCCCGCCGAGAGAGAGCTGATGGTGCGCCACCCGGAGCTGGGCGCCGAGATCATCTCACACGTCCCCTTCATGAAGACCGCAGCCGCAATCATCGCCGCTCACCACGAGCGGTGGGACGGCGAGGGATACCCGAACAAGCTGCGTGGGACCGAGATTCCCCTCGGCGCGAGAATTGTGACGGTGGCGGATACCTACGATGCGATCACCAATGACCGCCCGTACGACGACGAGCATTCCTCGGCAGCGGCGATCGATGAGATCCGGGGATGCCGGGGAACCCAGTTCGATCCGGATGTCGTTGATGCGTTTATCGCGCTGATGAACGCGGGCGGCTGACGGCCGCCCGCCTTGCTGCTGTCCGGGCACGGCATGCCGTGCCCCTACTGATTCCGACCGAATTCCCAATCCCGACTACCGACTACTTCCGATCCAGGGTGTCGTACAGCGGCTGTGCGGGACGTGTCGGGACGCCCTCGTTGACCACCGACATCGCCAGGATCCTCACCCGTTCCGACACCGGCAGTGTCAATGTCTTCGCGCCGGCTGGGACGTCGATCGCATAAACATACAGATACGCGTACGCGTACACGTCGTTGCTGCCGTCGGTCGCGTGCCGGTGCGACGAGAACCAGGCGACCGGCGTGGGCTTGATGAAGCCGGGCGTCAGGCCCGCAAAATCCATCA
The DNA here is from genome assembly GCA_026393755.1 of Acidobacteriota bacterium. NCBI lineage: Bacteria > Pseudomonadati > Acidobacteriota > Acidobacteriota bacterium. The sequence goes on along the minus strand of JAPKZO010000037.1, from coordinate 51,523 downwards.
CCGTGCGCATTCGAGGCGGCGTGCCCGGCGGCGGCACTGGTGCGCCCTGCCGCAGTGGAACCGGCTCTTCACGGGCTTTCCAGATCCGGTTGTCCCATTGTCCGACGTAGCCAGACCAATCCCGGATTGTCAACTCGACCGGCGTTTCGCCGATCTTCACGATCGCACGCTGGTCGCCGTCCGACGCGGCAGCCAGCACGTACAGCCGCGTGAACGATCCGGCCGGCAGTGCGACGGCCTGGCCGCGCGGAATGACGGCGTTCATCTTGTCAGGCGCCCCAAGGGTGAAGCGAATCGCGCCGACCGTGATCTCGCGAGGCAGCATCTCGGCTGGCAGGCTCCGACCCGAGGAATCGAACCGCCCCCCGGAAACCGATCCGTCACGGCTGGCGACGGCCTGGTTGTACGGCAGTGCCACGGGACGCGACACTGGCTGCGCGACTCGCGTGGTCGACACGCCGAGCTTCACGGCAAACGTGCGGGGCTGATACGGCCCGAAGCTGGTCACCAGTTCGCCACCCGCAATCGTGGCGGTCCCAACCGGCGATTCCACACCGTTGACCTCGCGGGCCGCCACCAGCGGCGCGGCAAACGTCAGGCGCACGTTATCGGCCCTCTGGCCATCGAGTTCGACCAGGCGCACAACAACCTCGTCGCTCTGTTCGGCCTTCTTCACCGCGAGGACGCGGACGCGGGAGTTGTTGAGCGTGAGCAGCGAGAAGCTCTTGCCGAGCCCTCCGGCGTGCTTCGCGCTCTCGAAGGCGACCAGCGGCTGATTGAGCCGCTGACCCTGCCAGTCGGTCTGCGCCTGGCGCCAGCCGCCCGCATGACCGGCAAGCCCGTACACGAACTCGTGATGACCGAGGTCCTGCGTGCCCTGGTCTTCGTACCCGCCGCGCGTGCCGGGCGTGCGGATGAGCGTCAGCCGGAGCGTGTGGTCGTCGGGTCTGTCGGACGCGATCTTGGCGTCCGACAGCACCGTGACGCCAAAGGCGCCGCTCTTGTCGGTCAGATCAAACCACTGGTGCGAGGCCACCTCGAACTGCCGCTCGTCGTCGGGCGTGCGCTCGATGGTGCCGACATCCCAGTTGTAGGTCGCCACCGTGTTCGCGGCAGTCAGGGGAAACACGGCCTTGAGGTGCGCTTCCTTCGTATTCCAGTCGATGGCGTTGGCAAACTCGACGCGGTTCCCCGCATCGCCAGCCGACAGCCGGATGGTCTGGACGAATGTCGACCCCTCGGTCTCGCGCGTCACTTCGAGGGCGACGCGAACCGGCCCGTTCTCGACGATACGGACTCGCGGGATGCCCTGCACGTACGCCCGCGGCGCGCGCATCTGATCCTCGAAGTCCATGTTCCACGCCGGCCAGTTGCGCGGGTTGTCGGTCTTGATCTCGAGCCGCGCCGGCGCGGCGAGCAGTTCCTTGTTGGCCACCTTGTCGAAGAGGCTCGCGATATCGCCGTTCTGGTCGAGCGTCACGCGATAGCGCGCGTTCTCAAGCGCGGATGTGGTGGCAGTGAGCGCCGACGGTTCTGCCACGTCAGCCGCCTGCACGTCGAACACCGCGTACCCGACCGACGGCACGCGCGCGACAAACAGCACGGTGTTGCGCGCGGTCAACTGCGCCGGCACATCCTTGCCGTCCGGCCCGACCACGTGGACCGCCTTGGGCACACCACCAGCAAACGGGACGTGCGCCTCGACGATGTCCTCGCGCGCGATGTTGAGCGGGTTGTAGACGATGATGGGCGTGCCGGCAACCTGGGTGTTCATCGCAGAGGCCACCGCGTCGACGGCGCTCGTCAGCACGCCGGCAAACTGGTTCATCGCCAGCACTTCGTCGTTCCACGAATACTCGTACGCCTTCGGGATGCTGGTGCCTGGAATGATGTCGTGAAACTGTCCGCCCATCACGAGCGTCCACGCATCGTTCAGCCGCTGCTGCGGATACGGCCGGCCGCCCAGCCACGCGGCAGCGACCGAGGCCCGCTCGGCGTTGTCGGCGAGCACTTCGTTCATCCGGTTCCATCGCTTGAGATACGCCTGCGACGTGATCGATCCGGCCGAGTGGTTGATGAGTTCGAGATCACCCTTGTAGCGGGGCAGCTTCGCCGTCTGCCCGGGCTTGATGTTCAGAAACATCTGCTCCGCGGTCGCCGACACGACGTGGACCGGACCGTCGCCCACCAGCGTCTCAACGCCGGGCGGCGGCGGGGGCTGGGGCTGGCTGGACTGCGATCCGCTCCCGCCTCGAGTAGAGAACGCGGGCGGCAACACGGTCTTCTGCTTCGTCACGATCGCGTCCATCAACTTGACTGACGGCTCGGTGGGCGTGCCGCCGGTGTCGCCGGTGCCGTAATACATGTAGTCGGTAAAGACACCGGTCACCTGCCCGTTGAACGCGATACGCGCGGGCCAGTCAACCAGCGGCCGGGGCGCCTGTTGCGGAGTCCCCGATGCGCTCGCTGCAGCCAGCGGTGGAGGCGGCGGCGTCTTGCTCAGGTCGTAGGTCACCGACCCGCCGTAACTGCCGGGATTGAGCGCCGCAAGAACCGTCTTGCCGTCGGGCCCTTCCCAGATCCCGACGTTGAACGGAATGCCGTCCGGCGTCTTCTCCGGCGAATCCGGTCCGCCCACCCGGGCAGCCGGCTGCCAGCTCGACGACAGCTTCTGCGTGGAGAACCCCTTGATGCCTGCATGCGCAAGCAGCGTCGGCAGCGACGCGGGGAAGCCGAAGCAATCCGGCAGCATGAACTCCGCGCTGGTCTTGCCGAACTCGCGTTTGAAATACTGCGTGCCATAGAGAATCTGGCGGATGATCGACTCGGCCGACGGCGAGTTGACGTCGTTCTCTTCGACCGACGATCCCGACGGGAACCACCGGCCGGCGGCAATCGCCTTCTTCACTCGCTCGTAGTCGGCGGGGTAATACTCCTTGATCATCCGATAGCGGTTCGACCCGCTGAAGTTGAACACATAATTCGGATATTTTTCGAACAGCGCAAAGTTGTCGCGGATGGTCTTTGGCAGATACTCGCGAATGGTGGTCGGATAGTCCCAGCGCCACTGCGTGTCGAGGTGCGCGTAGCCGACGACAAACAGCGTCGGCTGCTTGGCCAGATCAAAGAACGGCGGCTGCTTGCCGGGCGCGGTGCGAGGCTGGGCTGCCGGTGAGGACTGGGCCGCGGCCTGTCCGGGCGCGGCGGGCACGGGTGCCGCGGCCACTGCAGCCGGTGCCGGCTTGGCCGCCTGGCCTGCCTGCCCCTGCACTGCAGCGAACATTGCCATCCATGCCAGAAACAGCGACGACACGAGCCTCGATCGTAGACACATGGGCATCACTTCGCTTTCCGCCATTTCAGCCTTCAGCTCTTCCGTTTCTGTTTCCGCTTTCCGCCGGTATGGAACTGCACGTACATGCCGATCAGGCCGATCACCGCGCAGGCGGCGTACACCCACGAAGTCGGCAGCACGGCGGCGTTCGGATACACGACCCAGACGTCGGTCGAGGCCGACGCCGCTTTGGCGGCCTTCCCGGCCATCAGCGCCGCCAGCCCCACCAGCAGCGTCCACGCGCCGCCAAAGGCCGTGGCGGCCACGATGACGTATCGCTGGAACCGAATCGCCAGGAACGCGCCGACCACGGCCGTCACTACGACCAGCACCCAATGTGGCTCGCCGCGCAGGGGCGTCCAGATGGCATTCAGCAGAAACACCGCCGTGCCGGCGCCGACCAGCGCCACACCGACGAAGTAGCCGACCGTCAGGATCAGCGCGCCCGCCACTCCCCCGGCAATAGCAGACACGACGATCGCCCAGGTGCCGGAGGTGCCGACCATCGAGCTGGCCACCATCGCGCCCAGGAGAAAGCCGTACGCGCCGAGAACGAAACGGAACAGCCGATACCCCGCAAAGCAGGTCACGACGCCACCGGCCATCAGGGCAACTGCCGCGGGAATCTGATACGAGAGGGGGAGCATGTCAGACCTCCCGGCGTCCTTCCATTGCCTTGTGCATCGTGACATCGTCGGCGTACTCGAGGTCGCTCCCGACGGGCACGCCCATCGCGATCCTCGTCACCCGCACGCCCAGCGGCTTGAGCAGCCGCGCCAGGTAGATCGCCGTCGCTTCGCCCTCGACGTTCGGGTTGGTCGCCAGGATGACTTCTTCCACGCCGCCTGCCTCCACCCGCGCAAGCAGACCCATGATGCGCAGGTCGCCTGGCCCGATGCCCTGGAGCGGCGACAGCGCGCCCATCAGCACATGATACAGCCCGTTGTAGTCGCGGGCGCGCTCGATCACCATCACGTTCTGCGGCTCTTCCACCACGCAGATGACGCGCGTGTTCCGGGACGAATCCGAGCAGAGGGGGCACGGGTCGATGTCGGTCACGTTGTTGCAGGCCGAGCAATAACTGATGCGATCCTTCACATCGCGGATGGCCTCAGCCAGCCGCTCGGCATCTTCGCGCGTGCTCTTCAACACGTGAAACGCGAGGCGTTGCGCGCTCTTGCGGCCGATACCCGGCAGCCGCTGCAGGTGGTCGATCAGGCGTGTCAGGGGTTCCGGCTGGGACATGCTAGGTAGTGCCTCAGTGCGTCGACTCGCAATCACGGCTACGTGTTCCCGACGGGCAACTCGGCAAAGGTACTCGCTCAGCACTGAGTCCTGACCCTTCGACAGGCTCAGGGTCATCCCGAGCCAGGTCGAGGGATGAGGGAATAAGTTCGTTGCCGAACTTATGAATCGAAGGACTCAGGACAATCCCGGGATCTTCATCCCGCCCATCATGCCGCCAAGCTGCTGCGACATCGCGTCGTCGGCCTTCCGGCTGGCGTCGTTGATCGCGGCGAGAATCAGGTCCTGCAGCATCTCGACGTCATCCTTGTTGACGACCTCGGGATCGAGTTTCAGCGACTGGAGTTGTTTGAGGCCGTTGACGACGACGGTCACCATGCCGCCGCCGGCGCTGGCTTCGATGCGCATCTCGGCCATCTGGCGCTGCATCTTCTCCTGCATCTGCTGCGCCTGCTTCATCATCTGCTGAATGTTCATGACTTCTTCTTGAGCTCCGTCACATCGGTGATGTCGGCCGGGAAGATTCCAAGCAGCGTTTGAACCGTCGGATTCGCCAGCGCCTCGGCCTTGAGATCGGCGGCCTGCTTCGCCTGAGCCGCGCTGCTACCGGGCGCGGCGGCCGCGTGCCTGGACGTCTCGGATTTGACGAACTCCGCGGCGACGGCGAGCTTGCGGCCACACACCTCCAGCGCCAGCTTCTCGAGAAACTCCTTGTACTGCCACACTTGATCGGCCAGGAACGGCTGCGAATCGGTAAAGCGAAACACGATGCGGTCGGATTCGAAGTCAATCTGCTGCGCCCGCATCGCCACGGCTCCGTGGAACGCCCCTTTCGACTTGCGAATCTCGTCGAGATACGTGTCCTTGACGCTGCGACCCGCACCCGCAGACTGGCCGGGCTGCGAAGCGGGGGACTCGAAAGCCGCGGCAGGCGGTGGCTGTGGCGGAGGCGGTGGCGCAGATGACCCGGACGCAGCCGGCGGCCTCGACGTCTGGCTCGCCACCCGGCGGGCGACCGCCGCCGACGAAGACTGTGACGCGCCGGATGACGCCGGGGCCGACCGCGACGGGAATGGCGGCGCCGATGGACGACCCGGCGAGGGAGGAGCGGTCACGCGCGGCAAAGAGGCGGCCGCAGGCGATCGGCCCTGCAGCTGATCGATCAGATCGGAGAGCGGTGTCAGTTTGCGGAGATGGATCCAGCGCAACAGCGCCATCTCCAGGTGGTAGCGCGGCTCTGCGGCCAATCGGATCTCGCTTTCGGCCCGGGCGAGCACATCGAAGGCGCGCAGCAGGTCCTCTCTCGAGAACCGCGGCAGCAGCAGCTTCAGCCGCTCGTGGTCCTGTTCGGGCGCGATGTCCGTGTCGGTAAAACGCGTCTCGTCGATCGACAGCACGAGCAGGTCGCGAACCAGCCGCGCCAGTTCGCGGCACAGCAGCTTCAAATCGTAACCGGCTTCGACCGCGCGGCCGGCCAGCTCAAACGCCGCGGCGCCGTTCTCGTCGGCAACCGCGGTCAGCACGTCGAACAGCAGGTCGCGCCCGACCAGGCCCAGCACCAGCGCGACATCGTCGGCGCCCACCGTGGTGCCGGCAAACGCCAGCACCTGATCGAACGCGGTCTGGGCGTCGCGCATGCTGCCTTCGGCCGCTCGCGCAACCAGCGCGACGGCCTGATCGGACACCGTGATGCCGTCGGCCGCCGCGATCTTCTTCAGCTGGTCGCCAATCGCGCGGCTCGAGATGGTCTTGAACTCGAAGACCTGTGAACGCGACGCGATCGTCTCGGGAATCTTGTCGAGAGCCGTAGTCGCCATGATGAAGGTCACATGGGGCGGCGGCTCTTCAATCGACTTGAGCAGGGCGTTGAATGACGAGGGGGAGAGCTGATGGACCTCGTCGATGATGAAGATCTTGTGCGCGTCGCGGACCGGCATGATGGCCAGTCCCGAGATGATGACTTCGCGGACGTTGTCGACGCCCGTGTGCGTGGCCGCATCGATCTCGAGCACGTCCATGTCGCGGCCTTCCGCGATTTCGCGGCAAGGATCGCACTGGCCGCACGGGTCGGCTGTCGGGCCGTTCACGCAGTTGAGCATCCGCGCGAGGATGCGGGCGGTGGTCGTCTTGCCGACGCCTCGCGGTCCGGCAAACACGAAGGCCTGCGCCACCCGGTTGCTCGCCATCGCGTTGCGCAGCGTCTGGGTGACGGCACGCTGGCCGACCACTTCGTCAAGCTTCTGCGGCCGCCAGCGGCGGGCAATCACGGTGTAGGACATTGCAGAAACTGCAACCTAATAATGCCGAGCCAATCACTCCCGGAGTAATTACAGTTTCGTAATCACTCCCGGAGTAATTAACTCCGAAAGAATCACTCCGGGAGTGATTAGCGGCTCGTGCGCCCCACTGCGGCCCGGGTTGTCCTGCGGCACATCACAGGATCCGCTTAGTGCTGCTGCCTTCCGGCCCTGACACGGTTCACAGGCTGGGATTGCACAGGGTCCGAGCCGCAGTGCGACGCACGAGATGCTGTACCCGCCCCGACTGCCATCACGCCACAATCACTCCCGGAGTAATTACAGTTTTGTAATTACTCCGGGAGTAATTAGGTCGTCAGAATCACTCCGGGAGTAATTGGACCCCGACCAGGCCGCAACGGCACCGGGATAGTCAGTGTACTGTACATTCCACCCAACCAACCACGGACTGCCTGTGTCTACTACTGGTGTGAGCGATTCGGAGCTGGTCGAACGGGCCCGACGCGGCGATCACGCCGCGTTCGGGGTCCTGGTTGACCGGCACCGGACAGCGGCCTTCAGGACGGCGCTGGCCGCGCTGGGGTCCGCAGAGGATGCCGAAGAGGTGACGCAGGAGGCATTCGTGGCGGCTTTTCGAGCGCTCCCCGGCTTTCGCGAACAAGCCAGTTTCAAGACGTGGCTGCTGTCAATTGCGTGGCGGAAGGCCCTCACCAGACGCCGGAGCGTAAAGGCTCTGCTCCGCCGGTTCGTGGCGCCCGCCGAGGGCGCACAGTGGGACTTTCCGGACGCGTCTCGTGGGCAGGAACGGGCCCTCATCGATGCTGAGCTTGGCGCGCACCTGACGCGTCTGATTTCGAGACTGTCACCAAAGCTGCGGGATGTCCTTCTGTTGACGACGTCGGGCGAGCACACCTATGACGAGGTCGCCGGGATGTTGGGAATCCCGCTGGGCACCGTCAAGTGGCGGATGGCCGAGTCGAGACGGCAATTGAAGGTCAAGCTGGCCGCGCTGGGGTACGGACATGTCTGAGACGCCACTCGATCAAGCGATCGATGCCGTCGCGCGCGAGATGACGGCGCTCGATGCACCCGCCGGAATGCGCGCCGAAGTACTGGCGCGTATCGAAAGCGCCCCGCGCCCCGGTTCGGCCGTTCTGCCTCGTTGGGCTCTGGCTGCCGGGGTGGCGGTTCTGGTTCTGACGGTGGCGACGGCCCTGTGGGTCGCGCGTCCCGGGGATCGGCCCGAGTCAGCCACCGCGAGACACGACACATCATCGACACCCGCCGCGGTCACGACACCGTCGCAACCGCAGCCCTCCGGGAATCTCGTCAGCGCGGGGCTGGAGACAGGCGGGACCGCCAAGCCTGTGGCGCGCGGCGTGGCCGCCGTGCAGCCTGACGAGAACGTGATACCTACGCCGGAGATGGGTCCGACCGCGCTCGCGCGACTGGATCCCATCGTCATTCCGGAGCTCGGGCCAGAGGCCATCCACATTCCGGACATCGACATCGAACCGCTTGGAGATCTCAAACCCATCACGATTCCGGACATTTCCGTCGGCTCCGGTGAGCCACACAATCCTTCGATTCAGAGATAGGAAGACGAACCCGTTCCCTCAGGACTTCGCGCCGAGGGCGCGTTTGGACCGGATCATCACACAAGAACACGCAATCGTAGTTGCGAGTCGAAGCACAAAGGAGAATCGAACGATGAACGTCAGATTGACTCTTGTCACGACATCGGCGGCCCTGCTGACCGTCGCCGCCCTTGCCTCCGCGCAAACACCAACACGTCCTGTGCCCGCCGCGCCGGCCATTGCAGCGGTTGCGCCGGTGGCCGCCACATCACCGGTTCCCGGCGTGAGCCGGGTCACGGCGCCGGTGGCACAAGTGGCCCCGGTCGCCGCCATCAGCACACTGACTGCCGTGGAAGCGCTGGCTGCAGCCGAAGCGCAGACGGTGCAGTCGCCGAAAGTCGTTGCCGCCACACGACCGCCGAGCCCGAAGGTGGTCAGACCCACTGCCGCCTCTCCCAAGGTGACGCTGGACACGGTTGGCGACGACGTGCAGGCACCGCCGCCGCCACCCGCCCCACCGGTTCCACCTCCGGCTCCACGTGCCGCCAGAGCACCTCAAGCGCCGGCGCCACCGGCGACTTCCAGGATCGAGCTGCCAAAGGTGCAAGCTACGCGAATGGTCAAGGGACAGCTGGTCAACCTGCGGCTGGAGTTCACGATCACTGATCAGATCGGCTCGGCAACGCCCGTGAAGAAGATGGTCACGATGAACGTGGCTGATGGCGAGTCGGGGCGCATTCGCTCGAACGCGCGGTTGCCCCAACAAAAGGGCTCCATGAGTTACATCAGCATGCCGCTGTCGATTGATGCCTCGCCTGAGTTGGAGGGCAACAGGATTCGTCTTCGCGCGTCTCTGGAATACCAGTTGCTGGCTGATGCGGGATCGGACGATGCCTCAAGAACGACGGCGATTACTCAAAGTGTGACGTCGATTCTGAGCGACGGCGTGCAGACCATCCTCAGCCAGTCGGCCGACCCGCTGACCGATCGCAAGGTCACGCTCGAGGTGAAGGCGACGATCGTCAAGTAATGAGGCGGGCTAGGCCGTCGAGGGGACGGCTTCCGAAGCGGCCCCTCGAACCAAGCCGACAGCGCCAGTCTGCAAAACGTGCCGATAGGGCCGAGACGGGCTGCGCGAAGAGCGCAACCGTCAGGTCGGCGACCCGTCCCGGTAAGGCATGTTTTGCCGGCTTGAGTGAGCGGGGACGCGGAGGAACCGTCCTCTCGTGGGCCCCAGCCCGCTCCCCGTTTTGCCCCCGCTTCCACTCCTGCTATGATGCGACGCACCGATGCGTTCGCTGACACGACACGGCTGGATTCGTTGCGCCACGCTGTTTCTGCTGGCGTGGATCAGCGTCGATCTCGCCTGGCCGGATTTCTGCGCGGCGGATGTCTTCTCCGGCGACTGTCCGGCATCTTGCCTGTCGCACCACAACACGAGTCCCCCGAACCACTCCGGGCTGCTGCATCCTGATCACTGCTTCTGTCACGCGCATTCAATCACGCTTTCGGCAGGCGTTCTGATTGTCGAACCGCCGCGATCGTCGGCCGTCGATCCGTTCTGCCTTGATTTTATCCCCGCCGCCTCGATCGCCCAGCTCTATCACCCGCCACAGCATTCTCGCTAGCCACTCGACACGACTGCCCTTCTCGTCGTTCATCTCGTGTAGCTGGCGTGCCCTACGCCATGGTTGTGTCATGAATCGAGCGTTTCTCGTGTGTGGACTGCTCCTGGCCGGCGCCGGCAGCCTGCTGGCCCAGAGCTCGGTGGTGCCTGCCAGGCTTTCGCTCGACGACGCGCTTCGCATTGCCGAAGCGCGCAATCCCCAGCTCGTGGTCGCCCAACAAGGCGTCGTGGCGTCGGACGCCGACGTGATGGGCGCCGGCAAGCGGCCGAACCCGGTCTTCACGCTCAGCTCCGAGGGGATTCCGCTATCGGAGCAGAATCGGCCGCCGTTCTTCGACAACCAGGAGCTGGCTTTCAACGTTCAGCAGGAACTCGAACCGGGCGGACGCCGGCGGTTTCGGACCGAGCAGGCGCAGCGCGGGGCTGACGTCGCCCGGGCCGTCTCGCGCGACGCGCTCCGCCAGTTGCGCTTCGAGGTCCGTCGCGCGTACATGCAGGTCGTGCTTGCCAAGGTAGACGACGAGGTGGCGCGCACGACGCTCGAGGAAATCGACAAGGTGCTGGCGCTGAACCGGGTCCGATACGAGCAGGGCGAACTGTCCGGCGTCGAGTTGCGCCGTCTCCAGGTGGAGCGGTTCCGCTTCGCAGACGATGCCTTCGTGGCGGAACTCGCGCTGAAGAACAGCCGCAGCGCCTTGCTCGCGCTTCTCGACCTGAGACCGCTCGATCAGCCGTTCGACACGGTAGACGATCTGCTGCCGCCGCCGATCGCCGCGACCATTGAGCCGCAGCCAGCGGCGACGGACGCGCCGATCAGCCTGGCGCTGGCCAGCCGGCCCGACCTGGACGCAGCCCGCCGCGAACGTGAACGCGCGGAGGCCGGGTTTCGCCTGCAGCGAGCGCTCCGAACCCCGTCCATCTTCGTCGAAGCCGGCGTCAAGCGGGACTTCGGCGCGAACGGGTTGATCTTCTCGTTCGGCGTGCCGCTGCCGATCTTCAACCGAAACGAAGCGGCGGTGGCCCGGGCGAGCGCCGAGCAACAACAGGCGACGGCGCGACTGGCGGCTGCCGAGATCCAGGTGTCGCTCGACGTGCAGGAGGCGCTGAACGCGATTGATGTGACGCGTCGCCGTGTCAGGTATGTCGAGGGAGAGTACCTGAAGAGCGCGCGCGAGGCGCGCGACATCGTGCTGGCGTCGTACCGCAGCGGCGCTGCCACGCTGATCGACTACCTCGACGCCCAGCGAGCGCTTCGAGAGGCCCTGCGCACCGAGAACCGTGCGCGCTTCGACTACCGGATCAGCCTGTTTCAGTACGAGGCGGCCGTGGGGACACCCGCAGCGGCCCAGGGAAAGGAGATGCGATGAAGAGCTCGTGGATCGGCCTGACGCTCGCCGGTGTGGTCGCGTGCGGAGGATGCAAGGCTGCCAGCGCCGTCAGTCAGCCGCCGGAGACGCAGCAATCCAGATCCGATCAGGCCGCGGATCGGAACACCGTTCGCGCGTCCGCCGAGATTCAGAAGAAGTGGGGCATCGAGGTCGCCCAGGCGGCGCGCACCACGGTCGCCGGTGCGATCGCGCTTCCCGGCGTGCTGAGCCTCGACCTGCAGCACACGGCGCAGATCACCTCGCTGCTCGACGGCAAGGTGATATTGGTCGACGCTCAGGTGGGCGACGAGGTCCGTCAGCACCAGGCGCTGGTCACGGTGCACGCGCCTGCGCTGGCGCAGGCCAAGACCGCTTACCTGCAGGCTGGCTCCAGGCTCGAACTGGCGCGGCGCGAGTTCGAGCGGGCGGAGATTCTCCTGAAGCAGGAAGCCATCGATCAGAGGGAACACCTCAGACGACGGACCGAATTCGAGAATGCCTCGAGTGAATTCGCCGTGGCCGAATCGAATCTGCACTCCTACGGCCTCGAGCAGGCGGCTGTCGAACAGTTGCTCCGCCAGGCGCGCCGGCCGAACAACGGCACCGCGGCGATGGACGACCTCGCCGAGCCATACCTCACGCTGACGGCCCCGATCGCGGGCCATGTCGTCGAGCGGGACGTGATCAATGGGCAGCACATCGAGCCCCAGAAGATGCTGCTGACGGTCTCCGATCTCTCCACGCTCTGGGCGCTTCTCGACGCGCGCGAGACCGACCTGCCGCTCGTGGCGCGCGGCCGTGAGGTGCGCATCACGACGAGCATCTACCCCGACCGCGTCTGGCAGGGCCGGGTGGATCACGTGGGCGACATCGTGGACGAGAAGACCCGCACGGTCAAAGTCCGGGTGATCGTGCGCAATGACGGGCGGCTCCTCAAGCCGAACATGTACATCCAGGGCGAATTGCCAAACGCGGTGAGCACGCGCGACGTGCTGACGCTTCCTCAGGAAGCCATCCAGACGATCGGCGGCGAGTCGGTGGTGTTCGTGCGCGAAGGCGCGGACAGGTTTGTGGCGCGCCTGGTGGAAACCGGCGACCGTGTCGGCGCGCGGCGCGCGATGCGACGCGGGCTGGATGGATCGGAAATGGTGGTCATCGCCGGAGCCTTCAACCTCAAGGCGGAACTCCTGAAATCGACGCTGGCCGGCGAGTAGCCGCGACCCTGGCAGAGGATATTTGCACATGCTGGAACGGTTGATGGCCTTCTCGCTCCGGAAACGCCTGGTCGTAGGCCTGGCGGTCCTGGTGATGATCGGCCTCGGCGCCTACGCGGTTCGCACCATTCCGATCGACGCCTTCCCGGACGTCACCAACATCCAGGTCGAGGTGGTCAGCACGGCGGCCGGCATGTCGCCGCTCGAGATCGAGCAGTTCGTGACGTATCCACTCGAGAACGCGATGCGCGGCCTGCCGGGTCTTGTAATGATGCGGTCGGTCACGAAGTACGGCCTCTCGGTCGTGACGCTCGTGTTTCACGACGATGTGGATGTGTACTTCGCGCGCCAGCAGGTCCACGAGCGCGTGGGCGCCATAGAGCGATCATTGCCGGAGGGCGTCGAGACCGAGATGGGGCCCATCGCGACGGCGATGGGAGAGATCTATCAGTACACGCTCGAGAGCAGTCAGACCGCCGCGGCCGCGGACCAGGTGGCCACCCTCACCCGGCTCCGGACGATCCAGGACTGGATGGTCACGCCGCTGCTCAAGGGCATTCCCGGCGTCACCGAAATCAACTCGTTCGGGGGATACCTGCAGCAGTACCAGATCCTGGTGGACCCGGACAAGCTGCAGAAGTACGACCTCTCGGTGGATGCGGTCGCCAACGCGGTCCGCAACAACAACTCGAACGTCGGCGGCAACGTCGTGTCGCAGGGGTCGGAGCAGTACATCATCCGCGGCGTGGGCCTGATCCGATCAGAGGAGGACATTCGCCGGATCGTGCTCAAGGCCGAGAAGGGGACGCCGGTGTCAATCCGCGACATCGGAGACGTGCGCATCGATCATGCGATTCGACAGGGCGCCGCACAGAAGGACGGCCAACGCGAGGTGGTGGGCGGCATTGTGATGATGCTCCGCGGCGAGAACAGCCGCGAAGTCGTGAAGAACGTCGAAGCGAAGGTCCGGGAGATCAACCAGAGCCGCGTGCTGCCCGAGGGTCTGCAGATCGTCTCCTTCTACGACCGTTCGTCCATCGTCGACGCGAGCACCAGTACGGTGCTGAAGGCGCTGGCCGAGGGGTCCGTCCTGGTCCTCGTGGTGCTCGTCCTGTTCCTGTGGAGCGCGAGGGGCGCGCTGGTCGTGATCCTCGCCCTGCCGCTGTCGGGGCTCCTCACCTTCATCATCATGCGCTGGACGGGACTAAACGCGAACCTGATGTCGCTCGGGGGGCTCGCCATCTCGATCGGCATGGTCGTCGACGCCACGATCATCCAGGTCGAGAATGTCCAGCGTCACCTCGCGATGAGCCCCGACACCGAGTCGAGGCTTGACACCGTGCTCCGCGCCGCGGTCGAGGTGCAGAAGCCGAGCGTCTTTGGCGAGTTGATCATCGCGTTGACCTTCATTCCCATCGCCACCCTGCAGGGGATGGAAGGCAAGATGTTCTCGCCGCTTGCCTACACTGTGGCCCTCGCGCTCCTGTCGTCCGTGGTCTTCGCGATCTTCGTCACTCCGGTGCTCTGCCTGGTCGTGCTCAAGCCCGTGCACAAGGAGAGCCCGGTGATGGGCGTGGCCAGGCGTCTCTATCTGTCGATGCTGGGATTCGCGCTGCGCCGGCGTGTTGTCGTGATCGCGGCAGCCGGTATGGCGTTGGTGGGCGCGATCATGCTCATCCCGCGCCTCGGCACCGAATTCATGCCCGTGATGGACGAGGGCGCCTTCGACATGGATGTTCAGCTGATTCCGGGCGTCTCGCTCGAGCAGGCGATGAAGACGATAGGCGACGTCGAACAGCGTCTGAAGCGCTTCCCGGAGTTGGAGACGATTGTGTCGCGCACCGGGCAGACCGGCGTGGCCATCGAGGCGCGCGGCGTGGACAAGACCGGATTTGTCGGCGTGCTCAAGCCCCGCGATCAGTGGACCAGCGCCCACTCCAGGGAGGAGCTGATCGAGAAGATGCGCGACTCGCTGGCGGACATCCCCGGGATGGTGTTCACGTTCAGCCAGCCGATTCAATGCCGAATCGACGAACTGGTCGCCGGGACGCGCGCCCAGATCATCGTCAAGCTCTTTGGCGACGACACCGACGTGCTGAGGCGAAAAGCGGGAGAGCTCGGGACGATCCTCGGGAGCATTCCCGGCGCCGCCGATCTGGTGGTGGAGCGGCTCGCCGGGCAGCCCTACCTGACGGTGACCGTGGATCGAGACAAGGTCGCGCGCTACGGCGTCAACACGGGCGACGTGCTCAGTGTCATCGACGTCGCCGTCGCCGGCAAGCCGTTGTCGCGGGTGTACGAGCAGAACCGCGCATTCGACATCGCCCTGCGCCTTCCCGACGAGCGCCGGCAATCGGTTGAGGGCCTGGGCGGCCTCCTGGTCGACGTGCCTGGCGGATATCGGGTGTCATTGAATCAGCTCGCCGACCTGAAGACGGTCGAGGGGCCGACGCAGATCAGCCGCGAGAACGGCCAGCGGCGGATCGGGATTGAGCTGAACGTGGTCGGCCGCGACATCGGCGGCTTTGTCAAAGAAGCGCAGGCGCGGATTGCGAAGTCGATCGATCTGCCTCCCGGGTACTACCTGAACTGGGGCGGACAGTTCGAGAACCAGCAACAGGCGATGAGCCGGCTGATGGTCATCACGCCGGTGGTCGTCGGGCTGATCTTCCTGCTGCTGTTCTTCACCTTCGATTCGGTCTGGCTGGCAGGCCTTGTCCTCGTGAACCTGCCGTTCGCCATGGTCGGCGGCGTGTTCGCGCTGTTCCTCACCGGACTCTACCTGTCGGTCCCGGCCTCGGTGGGATTTATCGTGCTCTTCGGCGTCGCCGTGCTGAACGGCGTCGTGCTCATCTCGTATATCTCGGACCTTCGAGCCAAGGGCGCCAGCGTGGTTGACGCGGTGAGGGTCGGCTGCGAGGCGCGGCTCCGGCCGGTGCTGATGACGGCCAGTATCGCCATTCTCAGCCTCATTCCGATGGTCTTCGCGACGGGGCCGGGCTCCGAGGTGCAACGTCCGCTGGCCATCGTCGTCATCGGCGGCCTGGTGACCTCGACGGCGCTGACCCTCCTGGTGCTGCCGGCGCTGTATCAGTGGTTTGCCCGGGAGCGGGTGGAAACGGAACTCCAGTAGCCCGTGGCGCAAGTCCCGAGGGTGGGATAATTACTCCCGCTCGTCCGATCGGAGGCTGACACGTGTCCGTCGACAGTGGCGCACGCCGCAGCACGAGCCGCATGGTGCTGACCGCAGCAAGCGGGTTGTTCACGGCCGTGGGTTTCGGCCTTCATGCGGCGCTCGCCGGAAGCGTCAGCGCCGCGCTGGGCTCAGAAGGCGCGCGACTCACTCACACCGTGCCAGCGCCGGTCCAGGTCATCTACGCTCTTGCGATCGCAGCCGGTGTCTGGCGCATCCTGCCTCGCGCCTGGTTCGCGATCCGGACCTTCCGCCCTGACATGAACCTGCTGATGACGATTGCCGTCATCGGAGCGATCGCCATCGGCCAATGGTTCGAAGCCGCCACCGTGTCGTTCCTCTTCGCGGTCTCGCTCGCACTCGAATCCTGGAGCGTCGGTCGAGCGAGGCGAGCCGTCGAGAAGTTGATGGAACTGGCCCCGGACATGGTCCGTCTCGTGGTGTCTGGCGGTTACTCGGACGTGCCGGCTTCTCAGGCGGTGGTGGGGGCACGCTTTGCCGTTCGGCCCGGCGAGCGGATTCCTCTCGACGGGAGGGTGGTCGCCGGCACGAGCAGCGTGAACCAGGCGCCCATTACGGGCGAAAGCGTGCCGATTCTCAAGGAGCCTGGCATCGACGTCTTCGCCGGTACGATCAATGGCGAAGGCGCCATCGAGGTCGAGGCGACCAGGCCCGCCGGCGACTCCACGCTCGCGCACATTCGACGCCTCATCGACTCCGCTCAGAGCCACCGTGCCCCCGCCGAGCAGTGGGTCGAACGGTTTGCGCGCATCTACACGCCTGTCGTGCTCGCGGCCGCGACAGCCATCGCACTGACCGGACCGCTCGTCGCCGGTGACTGGAGCGGGTGGTTCTACAGCGCCCTGGTCCTGCTCGTCATCGGGTGTCCCTGTGCGCTGGTCATCTCCACCCCGGTGAGCGTGGTGGCTTCGCTCGCCGCCGCCGCGCACAATGGTGTGCTGATCAAGGGTGGAGCGTTCGTCGAAGCGCCCGCGACGATCCAGGCCATTGCGCTCGACAAGACCGGGACCGTGACAACGGGACGGCCCGCCGTCGTCGCCGTCCTCCCCGACAGTGGGCACACCGAACAGGAGCTTCTTGCGATCGCGGCGGGACTCGAAATGCACAGCAATCATCCGCTGGCTCTCGCCATCCTGGCCCATGCAAAGCGCAGGGATGTGGCCCCAGCCCAGGTGACGGACTTCACGATCCTGCCCGGGAAGGGCGCCACCGGCGTCATCGACGGGACGCAGTACTGGCTCGGATCGCATCGCTACCTCGAGGAGCGCGCTCAGGAGACGGCGGCGATTCACGCCGATCTCGAGCGACTGTCGAGCGCAGGCCGAAGTGTCGTTGTGATCGGTAACGCCGGCCACGTCTGCGGCATGATTGCCCTGGCGGATACCATTCGCCCGGCGACGCGCGACGCCATCTCACGTCTGAGAGCGCTCGGCGTCCGGCACATAGTGATGCTGACCGGCGACAACCGTCCGACGGCAGAGGCGATTGCGACAGACGCGGGCATCCTCGAGGTGATGGCGGAGCTGCTGCCGGAGGACAAGGTCAGGGCCGTGGAGAGCCTGGCCGCGAAGTACGGCAGCGTCGCCATGATCGGAGACGGAGTCAACGACGCGCCCGCGATGGCGCGGGCGACGCTCGGGATTGCGATGGGTGCCGTCGGCAGCGACGTCGCCATCGAGACGGCGGATATCGCGCTCATGTCCGACGATCTCGCGAAAGTCCCGTGGGTGATCCGGCATTCGCGCCGCACCCTGGCGATCATCCGCCAGAACATCACGCTGTCGCTGGGGGTCAAGGCCGTCTTCGTCGTTCTGACGCTGTTCGGGGCCGCGTCGCTGTGGGCAGCCATCGCGTCCGACATGGGCGTGTCGCTGCTGGTAATTGCCAACGCCCTGCGTCTCTTGAAGATTCACGCATGAGCGTGTCCTCGTGACCGACGCGATCACGGGACGGCGCACAGTTCCCGCATCACCTCAACGGCCGTCCGGCAATCAGCATCGCTGATGCCGTAATGCGTCACCACCCGAAGGCGCCCGCCGCCGAAATTCGACACCAGCACGCCCCGGCCCTCGAGCGCGGCGGCGAACTCCTCGGCGCGCGGCACACTGGGCAGGCGGAAGACGACGATGTTGGTGTCGACGCGCGGCGGATCGAGGACCACGCCAGGCAGCGCGGCGATCCCGTCGGCGAGGATGCGGGCGTTCCGGTGATCCTCCTCGAGCCGCCCCACCATCTCAGTCAATCCGACGATCCCCGGCGCCGCAATCACGCCCGCCTGCCGCATCCCGCCTCCGAGGACTTTGCGCATGCGGCGCGCCCGATCGACGAACTCCGCGGAGCCGCAGATCATCGAGCCGACCGGCGCGGCCAGCCCCTTCGAGAGGCATAACTGCACGGATGACACGTGCTTCGTCCACGCCGTCACCGGCTGACCTGCCGCGACCGACGCATTGAACAGGCGGGCGCCGTCGAGATGGATCGGCAGCCCATGGCGCGCGGCAATCGCAGCCACCTGGGCAAAGTACTCGGGCGGGAGCACCGATCCCCCGCAGCGGTTGTGGGTGTTTTCGAGGCAGATCACTCCGGGCGGCGCGTAATGGTAGAAGTGGTAGTTGTGCGCCGGAAGGTGGATCGCCGCCTCGAGCGCATCGAGCGGCATCGTGCCGTCCGGATTGGTCCGGACCGGCTTGAGAACCAGGCCGCCAACCGCTGACGCCGAGCCGTTCTCGTAGTGATAGATGTGCGACTCGTCGCCGACAATCACTTCGCGGCCGCGCTCACAGTGGGCAAGCAGCGACGCCAGGTTCCCCTGGGTGCCGCTCGTCACAAACACTGCCGCCGCCTTTCCGCTGATTTCGGCCGCCAGATGCTCCAGTCGCTTGACGGTCGGATCTTCGCCGAACACATCATCACCGACCTCGGCGGTCAGCATCGCCTGCCGCATCGCTGGCGACGGCTTCGTTACGGTGTCACTTCGCAAATCGATTGGCATATGTCCTCGGCGTGGTGGCAGCGCCCTCGGGGCCGGAGTCCGCGCTGCGGGTATTCATGATACGTCAGGCCGTGTCCGGAGTCAGGCCCGATGCTTCGCGCGACACGTCGCAACACGCGCGTTTGGAACGACGAGGGTGCATTTGCTAGACTGTCGGCGCCGCAGGCCAATGACTCCAACTGCCCCCCCGGTCGTTCGCTCTGAGCCATCCGACGATGTCGCCTCAGCCGACCGCCGCGTGACGCGCCGCGCAGGGCACCGGCGCGCCCTGGCGCTCGCAGCGTACATCTTGGCCGCCCTGGTCTTCACGTGGCCCCTTCCCATGCATCTGGGGACCCATCTGACGGGGCCTCCATCAGGCGACACGGGCGTCTATGTCTGGAACCTCTGGGTGTTTCACCACGAGTTGCTCGAGAATATGAGCTTCCCGTGGTTTACGTCCACGATCTTCTCGCTCGATGCCTACGCGGATCTCACGCTCCACAACTACACGCCGTTTGCCGATCTGCTCGCGCTGCCCCTGCTTCGGCTGGTGGGCGTGGTCGCCGCCTTCAATCTGGTCTACGTCATGCTGATCGTGCTGACCGCGTATGCGATGTACCTGCTCGCTCGCGACGTGGTCGGAGACGGGATTGGGGCCTGGCTTGGAGGCCTGCTATTTGCCGGCTGCCCTGTGATGATCGCGAGAGGCTCCGCGCATTTCAGTCTGGTCGCGGCGGCGCCGCTGCCGATCTTCGTGCTCCTGCTGCGCCGAACCGGGCGCACGGGGCGCCGGCGCGATATGGCCGCCCTCGGGGCCACGCTGGCCTGGGCCACCTACTGCGATCCGTACTATGGCGTGTACTGCCTGCTGCTTGGTGCGTGGCACCTGGCAGCAAATCTGCTCGACGTGAGACGGGGGCCGGCGGGAAATCGGCCACAGCGGACCCTCCGAGCGCTGGACGTCTTGATCACCATCGTCAGTGCCGTGGTTCTTGGGATTGCGGTGACCGGCGGCACGACGTTGTCGGTGGCCGGCCGGACTGTGGGCCTGATGTCGCTGCACACGCCGGTGCTGCTCCTGACGGTGCTCGTCCTGGCGCGGGTAGCTGCGACGTATCGGCCCACGATCCGATGGCACGTGCCCGCGGATATCTCGACTCTGATCCGGTTGTCACCATACGGCATCATCGTGTCCGCGCTGTTGTTGTCGCCTCTGCTCACCGCCCTGGCCTTCCGGATTTACGACGGGCGGTACGTGACGCCGCACATCTATTGGCGATCCAGCACGCCGGGCGTCGACCTGCTCGCCTATTTCATGCCGAATCCCAATCACCCGATCTTCGGGCCGTGGTTCGCCACGTGGCTGGCGGCACGCGACGGCGGGTTTGTCGAGAACGTCGCCGCCATCCCGCTGGTCGCGCTCGCGGTGATCGGGTTTGCTGCCTGGGCGGTGCGTCATCGAGTGCCCAGATACTGGCTGGGTCTGGCGGTTGGTTCGAGCCTGCTGGCGCTCGGGCCGTTCGTGCACGTGGCTGGCATCAATCTCAGCATTCCGACGCCGTGGACGATTCTGCGATACCTCCCCGTCCTCGGCAGCGCCAGGGCCCCGGCCAGGTTCACGGTTCTGATCATGATGGCAGTTGCGGTGTTGTTGGCGATCGCACTCGACGCCATCGGCCGCAAGTACCCGGCACGGCGACGCGTGATCCTCACGGGGGTCGCCGCGCTGCTTGTGTTTGAACTGATTCCGGCGCCGCGCCAGCTCTACGCAGCCATCCCGTCGCCCGTCTACGACATCATTGCGCACGATCCGCGAGGGATCCGGGTCCTGGAACTTCCGTTCGGGGTGCGGGACGGATTATCGTCGGTGGGAAACTTCAGCGCCTCCGCGCAGTTTCATCAGACGCGTCATCACAAGCGGCTCATCGGCGGGTACCTCTCTCGGGTGTCGATTAGGAGGGTCGATTCCATTCGCAGATTTCCCGTGCTGAACGCCTTGATGCAGCTCAGTCAGGGCCAGCCGATTTCGCCGGAACTTGAACAGGCAGCCCGAAAGGGCGCTCGCGGATTTGTCAAGCGCGCCCGGCTCGGCTACGTGGTCGTTCGCCGGGGCCGGGCCTCCCCCGCGCTGATTGCCAATGCGATTCGCATGCTTGATCTCGAACTTGTCGCGGAGGGGGACACGCGCATCCTGTACCGCCCTCGCCGGACGGCCGGCGAGGGCTGGTTTGCCAGCACCGCCGACCCCGACGGTACCATCAGCCGCTGACACTCCCGCGACGATCGACGAAGTTCAGCGATCCCCTGTTGGCGCGCCAGCGGCCTTCCGCCCGGCGTCGAGGTCGTTCCAGTTGAGCATCGCATTCAGGGCGAAGAAGAAGCTGCCGTGCGTCTCGTAGCGCCAGAACGGCCGCACGCCGAACAGCACGAGGTGCCCCTTGCCAAGCGGCGCATCGACGAGCGCCGGGTGCCCCGTGAGGTTGTCGCCGCCGACCAACTCGCCTGAGAGCAGCAGGTCGTTCGGATCGGCTGGAAACGACAGCAGCACTCGCGGAAGTGCGACCGCTGCGGCCCCGCCGAACCCGCCGCGTCCACCGCCACCACCGCGGCCGCCACCACGGCCGCCGCGACCCTCGGCCATGGCCGCTGCCGCGGAAGGCGGCGCGTCGAGCGTCGTCAACCTCGGCGGCGCCGCCATCGGCTGCAGATTGCCGCCACCCACGCCGGCCGGCAACGTCCCGCCGCGACCGCCGCCATCACCCCGCCCGCCGCCACCGCCGAGCGCAAGCACCGGCCCGCCCTTGTACATGACGCCGATTGCGTTCTGGTCGTAACCGTAGAGGATAGGGCTGGTCCTGTCGCCGATGAGCGCCTTGAGCACGGAGCCGGGCGCATAGAGACCGGAGGGTTGTTCAATCGTCACGCCGGGAACGAGACGATATTCCGGAAACACCGTCGCCGCGGTGCCTTCGGCAATCAGCACGCCGCCTTCCTGCACGAAGGCTTCCAGCGCCTTCAGCCCGTCGCGTCCGAGGCTGCCGCGCCGGTCGTCGGTCTGATCGGGCGCGGTGCCGATGTTCGGCGTGAGATCGGTCTTCTTGTACGGCAGCGGTGTCCCGCCGGCGGGAATCTCTCCGCCATCCACGGTTACCGGGCCGTTGGGATAGACGATCACGTCGTACTTCGCACGCAGATTGCCCTGCCGCAGCTGGTTGTCGCCGAAGTACGTGTAGGGCACCTTGAGCTTGTCGAATACCATCCGCACCCAGCCTTCGTCCTGCGTGCTGGACCACGAATGGACGTACCCGATGCGCGGCACATCGAGGTCGTGCGTCGGCACGCTGGGCGGTCGGTCGGTGGCCCACGCCAGCAGGCCGTAGTCACGAATCTGCGGTTCGAGCACCGCCCGATTGGAACCGGCCACGATGAAGGCTCCCGCGGCGAAGTGATGGCCGGCCAGATCGAACGGCTGTTCGGCGGCCGCCATCCTGATCTTCGGATTGGCGAATCTGAAGGTCGCCAGTGCGCTGTCTGTCGTGTGGTCGATGACGATGGTGCCGCCGGTGCCCGTGATCGTGCCCGCCGCCTTGAAGTCTGACGTCGCGAGCGTCATCGGCTTGTCAAAGATGGCTTTGTCGTCCACCTTGAACATCTGCACGTTGCGCAGCAGCGGCAGCGACCAGCCGGTGTCGTCGTACGGCCGGGGATTCGCCTCCGGATACCACTGCACGCCAAGCAGTGTGTTGACCAGCCCTCCGTACGGCTGATCGAGCCTGATGATGTAGTCGCCGGCGGCGACCTGGACCTTGCCGATAGCAAACGGCGCGGTGGCCGTGTGGATCTCGACCGCTTCGCGGCGCAGGAAGTTCATGAAGTCCGCCGCGTCAATGCGCCGGCGCTGCTGCGCGGGAATCACGTACGCATGAGGCGCGCGCGTCCGGCCCTGCTCCACCATCATTTTGTTCTTGAGGTAGTAGTTCTCGAGGAACATCTCGCGGTTCTTCGCCACCGCGTTCATCGCGATCAGAATGGCCGACTCCTGCATGTTGATGTTGGCCCGGCCGCTCCACTGCACGCCCTCTGGCGGCACAGGGAACGGGCGGTACCATTCGCGGCTCTGGCCGCCGCCGACAGCCCGTCCGCCGGCCGCAGCCGGAGTACCTGGTGCCTGAACTGCCGAAACGGCCGCACCAGCCGCCCGTCCACCCGCCGGCGCCGCGCCCGCCATCGTCTGGCCGAGGGCCGCAGCCGGCGCGCCTCCCCGCCCGCCGCCGCCGTAGCTTTGCGTTTCGTAGAACCGGCCAATCGAGTTGTGGGTGACGCCAATCCAGAACATGTAATTGGGTACCCAGCCGTCGTAGTAGTTGTACGTCCACACGCCCGGCACGCCGCGCTTGGTCATCTCCATGATCTCGGTCTCGGCGAGCCACCACCATTCGCTGACCTGGATCGGGGCCACCTCCGGATAGTACGGGCCGGTGCCGGTCGAGGTGTAAAGCAGCGTCACCGATTCGTGCAGATCGTGCATGACCTGCGGATGCAGATCGAGAAACGCCTTGAGGATGTTCTGGGTGAGGACGAGCCCTTTGCCGATGCCGTCCCGGTTGTTATCGTGTGCGACGTACCGGCCCCAGTACGTCATTCCCGGCTGCGGCTGGCCCGCGTCCGACGCCCGCCGGTTGTCAACCTGCCGCTCGTGGCCATCGACCTCGGCCACCGGCGTGATGACGACGATCATGTTGTTGCGAATCTGCTTGATGAACGGCGTTTCTTCCACCACCAGCCGGAACGCCAGTTCGGTCAGCATCTCCGGGCTGCCGGTTTCACCCGAATGGAGGCTGCCCGTCGTGTAGTAGATCGGCTTGCCGGTCTGGATGAGCAGTTTCGCCTGAGCTTCGGACAGCTTGCGCGGGTCGGACAACTGCGCGGTGATCTGCTTGTACTTGCCGAGCGCCTTGATGGTCGCCTCATCGGCGATCGCCAGCGCAACCATCGGGCGTCCCTCGTCGGTCTTGCCAATCTCCCACATCGTTGCCCGCCCGGTGCTCTTCACCAGGGCCTGGTAGTACGCGACGATGTCCTTGTGATACGTCAGGCGGCTGTTCTCGCCGGGCACGTAGCCGAGGAACTTCAGCGGGGACGGCACATTGGCCGACACGGGCATGTGATCGACCAGTTCGGTCAGGATCCGCTTGTCCGGGGTGTTGTCCAGAATCCGCTTTGTGTAGTCGTCATCGTTCTTCTGGACCGGTGCCGCGGCGGGCCGGCTCTGGGGAGCCGCCGACTGCCCGCTCGCTCCCAGCGTCAGCACGCCGGCGACGAGCCCCATCACGACGATTCCGAAAGTTCTACGCATTCCGTTCATCGAATCAGCCTCCCGTCATGCCCATCAAACCGACCGGCCCACCCGGGTCTCGCCTACTTCTTGTTGGCGGCCTCGAGCGACGCGATGAGAGCAGCGATGTCTGCGTCGGTCAGGTACCGTTTCGCCTTATCGAGCATCGTCTTGAAGTGTGCGTACTCGCTCGCCTTGGCCGGGAACCCGACATTGCCCTCAGGGCCGGTGGCGTTGGCGATCTCCCTGCCATCGGCGTCGATGATGGCGATCCACGGCAGCCCTTCCTCTTTTGTCTGGTAGCGCTTCGCAAGATCGCTGGCGCGAGGCGCGCGATCCAGGTCAATCTTGACGCTGACAAATTCCTTTGCCAGCAGCGGTGCAACGTCCGGGGACGCCATCCAGGCGCCCAGCCTGTGGCACCACGTTCACCACGGGGCCGCAAACCAGAGGAACACCTCTTTGGTCTCGCGTGTGGCCTGGGCCAGCGCCGCTGCGAACGTCGCCACCGCGTCGGGCGGAGGCGGTGCCTGGTTCTTCGTCAGAAACGCCACCGTCTTCTTCGCGTCGAATCCGACAGGTTCAGCATCGCTGACCAATCCCTTGCCCGACGCCTGCGCGAGCACTCTGCCCTTCGCGTCGAGCACCGTGAGATGAGGCAGCGCGCCCGCGGCCAGCGTCACGCCGAACGACTTCGCAAGGTCCAGGTTCTTGTCCACGTGGCCGACATCGACGTAGACCAGCTTGTAGTGGTCCGTGAATTGCTTCGACACTTCCGGGGCACGCCGCGCCTCGGTAAATTTCGCGCACAACTCATCGTCGTTCGATCCCCAGTTGATGAGTACCCGGATGTCGTCCTCGGCAGCGGCTTTGAGTGCGGTGGAAATCTGCGCCTTCGCGTCGGCGGTCTCGTTGTATACCTTGCGCGGCGCGGGCGGGGCCTTCTGGACCACGGCCGGCGCCACGGTCGGCGGTGGCTGCTGGGGCGGCGGCGGGGTCTGACCGCTCATCGCCAGCAACAGCGATAACAGGGGTAGGGTCATGGGACTCCTCATCACGGTGCGCAGGTGTTCCGGATGGGGCGCAGCATAACACAGCGGGCGGATTGGGGTGTCGCCGAGTGCACCGGTGCAGGCCCTAGCAGCCCGTGGTGGAAGTCGGTCGAATGCAGACTGACTTGCACCACGGGCTGCTAGGGAACGACACCGCCCAATCGAGGATCACCCGGACTGGACGCGCGCCTACGACGGGCGAGCCTCCACCCCGTTGCCCCCCGATGCCAACGCACCAAGGAACCGCGACCGCAGCGTCTTGCCAACCAGCGCCTTCTTGACCGGGGGCAGACGCAGAAAGGCCCCGACGAAGGCGCGCAGGAACTGGTGCGTCAGCCGTTCAGGCTCGGCAAACAGCAGGTTCTGCAGCGTGCCGACTTCCAGGGCCTGCAGAATGATCTTTTCGAACGTGGCTTCCGGGTAGAGGATCCGCTGCGGTCGGGCGCGGAGCTTCATCGCCTGCGTGCTGCAGGCGAGCGCACACACGCCGCACCCGAGACAGATCGATTCGTCGACCACGGGCCGCGCCTTTTTCTTGCCCGCCGGCTTGGCCAGCCGCTCGATGGAAATCGCGTTGATCGGGCAGGCCTTCTTGCACTTCAGGCAGCCGTCACAGGTGCTGTCGTCCGACGTCGCCAGATAGTTGGAGGTCACCAGCATGTGCGGGTAGCCGAACTGGCTGACGCCGAGCAGCATA
The DNA here is from genome assembly GCA_026393755.1 of Acidobacteriota bacterium. Taxonomy (NCBI): domain Bacteria; kingdom Pseudomonadati; phylum Acidobacteriota; species Acidobacteriota bacterium. The sequence goes on along the minus strand of JAPKZO010000037.1, from coordinate 25,629 downwards.
TTGCAGCAGCACCGGCAACACAGGCACATGAAGCCGACATGGCTCCGCACGTTGTCCGCGTTCATCACCAGCCGCATGTCGCGCGCCTGGCTCAGCCGGTCGAGCATCTCGCTCTTGTCGATCGGGCGGGCCAGCTTGCGGCGCACCAGGTAGTCGGCCCCGCTTCCCAGCGACGTGCAGGTCTCCAGCGGCACCTCACACCGCTTGAGTCCCAGATGCGACTTCTCGTGACGGCACGAACAGATGCCGACGGCGAACTGCTTCTGCGACTCGACGATGGATACGGCCTTTTCGTAATCGAGCACCTCGACGTGATCGGCTGATGCCACGGTCTGCTCGTGCGGCACCGTCCTCATCAACTGCAACTGCTGTCCTGCGCTGAGATTGGCCGCCCATACTCCGCCGTTCGAGATGTAGTCGTGGAACAGCCTGGCGCAGGCCTTGTGGTCGACCCCTTCCCCGCTCCGCATCATCGTGAACTCGAAGATCCCGACAGCCAGCGGCGACACGATGTACCGGTACTGGCCCCCCAGGTGCGCGTCAATGATCAGCCCCTTCATGCACAGGCCTTCCAGCAGACGCTCCAGCGTGGCGCGCGGGTAGCCGGTCGTGCGTTCGAGGTGCTCAATGGTGGCGGGGCGGTACGGCATGCGGACGACGAGGTCTGCTTCCTCGGCCGAGTACAGTTCCTTCAGGAGTGCGTGGAAGGTGTCGTTCCAGGGAGCCCTGAGCGTCAGGCCGTCGATCTTCCTGCCAAGCGCCCGATAGACGTCCTTGCCGACCAGATGGCCCATCGTGCTTTCCTTCGCCCGGCCTCGGCGCGCCGCTGCGAGTGACCCGCGGCCCGCCGCGATCGCTGTCGCTAGTGTTCGAGCCTGTTTCGGACTTTCGCCGTGAGCGCCTCAATCGAGAACGGCTTCTGGATGAAGCTCACGTCCTCCTCGAGCACGCCGTGGTCGCCGATTACGTCGTCCAGGTACCCTGACATGTAGACCGCCTTCAGGCCAGGATATCGGGCCGAGAGCCTGAGGTGAAGTTCCCGGCCGTTCACTTTCGGCATCACGACGTCGGTCAGCAGCAGATCGGGGACGGCCTCGTGCGCTTCGAGCAACGCCAGGCATTGTTCCGGCTGCGCGATCTCGATCACTTTGTATCCGCGCCGCCTCAGCGCGCCGCAGACCAGCCCGCGCACCATGTCGTCGTCTTCGGCCACGACGATGGTTTCGTGGCCGGCCTGAGCGGCGGTCGCGCCAGTCCGTTCAAGGACCGGCGCGACCACCCCTTCGATCCGCGGCAGCAAGGCGTGGAAACGCGTTCCCACGCCGACGGTGCTTTCGACGCGAATGTGTCCGTGGAGTTGCGTGACGATCCCGTGCACGGTGGACAGACCAAGCCCTGTCCCCCGGCCCGTTTCCTTTGTCGTGAAGAACGGCTCGAAGATGTGCGGGATGATGGAAGGATCGATTCCGGATCCCGTGTCACCCACGCTGAGCTTGACGTAGGCGCCCTGGGGAGAGTCCGGATGCGCCCCTGGCCCCGACTCTGGCAGTGTCACCCCCGCCGTTTCGATCGAAAGATGTCCGCCGTGTGGCATCGCGTCCTGCGCGTTGATGGCGAGGTTCATCAGGATCTGCTCGACCTGCCTCGTGTCGCCCTCGATGATCGTCGGCTCCGGCGACAGGCGGAGAATGATGTCGATGTCCTCGCGGATCGTGCGCCGGAGGATCGGCTCGAAATCATGCACGACCTGGGCCAGATCGACCGGAGACACCTCGATGATCTGCTTCCGGCCGAAGGCGAGCAGTTGCTGCGTGAGATGTCTGGCCCGGTCGGCGGCGGCATGGATGATGGACACCGGCTCGCGGTGCGGGTGATCGGCAGGAAGCTCCGTCAGCAGGAGCTCCGCGTATCCGAGGATGGGTGACAGCAGGTTATTGAAGTCGTGCGCGACGCCGCCGGCCAGCCGGCCGATGGTCTCCATCTTCTGCGCCTGCCGGCGTTCTTCCTCCTTCACCAGGTCGTCTGTGACATCACGCCCCACCCCCACCACCGCCACGATCTCCCCTGAGGCGGACCGCACTGAAGCGATTGACACGTCGGCCTGGTACGGCGACCCGTCCCTGCGCCGGCACGTCAGGCGACCGATCCACGGCTGTCCCGCGGCGACCTGTCTCCGCAGGGTCTGATAGACCGCGTCGTCCTCGTGTGCGCCCAGCATCAGGCCCACGTTGTGTCCGACAATCGCGCTTCTTCGATACCCGGTGCAGTGCTCGACCGCGCGATTGACGTACTGGACCAGGGCGCGGGGGTCGCAGATCACGAACATCTCTCCGGCCTGTTCAATCGCCGACAGCAGCCGGAGTCGTTCCTCTCCTGCCCGCTTCTGGTCGGTGATGTCGCGAACCGCGGTGACGCGAATCTGGCGCCCCTCGAAGGGCACCATGCGGGGGCACGCCTCGACGTCAATCTTGGATCCGTCCTTGCGTACGAGCATGGCTTCGTGGGTCTTTTCGGAACCCGCGAGGATGCCGGCGCTCACCGCGTCGAACGATTCCGGCGCGACCGTGTCCGTCACCCGCTTTCCGACGATCTCGCGTAGTTGGTAGCCGAGCAGCGCCGCAAACTGCTGGTTCGCGTCGATCACGATGCCATGTTCGCTGAAGACAATCCCTTCGTGGGTGGCGTCGGCAAGCCGGTGGAACCGTTCCTCACTCTCGAGCAACTGGATCTCGGTCTGTTGCCGCTCCGTGCTCTCGCGCTCTGCCTGCTCCGATGATGACGTGACCTGCCTGGTCGCCAGGTCGAGGACGCCGGCCGCCATGATGAAGAAGATGGCGTTGAAGACCCAGACCGCGGCGGGCGTGTAGACGCGCTCGGGAATAAAGCCGTTGGCGTCGAGCAGGAGCAGCACAAGCCCAGACACCAGACTGGCAGCGACGGCGGTGTAGGCAGCGCGCCGTCCAAGCAACAGGCCGAACGCGGCAATCACGATGATGTAGCCGTTGAACGCCGGGTTGTGGATCCCCGCGGCCGTCACGCAGGCTCCGGTCAGGATGCACCACATGGCGGTGAGCGCGAAGGTTCCCGCGCCGACGACGTGTCCGCGCCGGCTCATCACAATGATCGGAATGCCTGCCGCCGTCGCGATGAGCGCGATCACCACGGCCCGGCGCCCGTACGTGTCGGGCATCACCAGCGCGAGCGAGATCGGGATCAGGATGGCGAGGACCGTGAGGATCTGCAGGCCCACCCCAACCGCGGCGAGATCGAGGCCGGCGAGGGGTTGGGGGATGAGGAGGCGCCCTACCCACCCGCGTGGGGACAGAACGGGAAGTTTTGTCTCTGGAGGTTTCACGTGTTGAAGCGAATGTCCCCGCTACTGTTGCACGGCGCGGGCGGTGCTGACAAGTCGCAAGGCCGAAGGCGTGACCGCCAGGCCGCCCTTCGCGGTGCATCGCAGTTCGCTCGGCATCATCTGCCCCACCGAATACACCGCATCGATGGTGTCGTCGAGGGGAATGGGATTCACGTAGCCGCCTACGACCAGGTCCGCGCAGACAAAGGCGCTGGAGGCGGCCACCGCGTTGCGCGTGTGACAGGGAATTTCCACTATCCCGCCCACCAGATCGCAGACCGATCCCATGGAATTCTGAAACGCGATCGCCGCAGCGTTGGCTGCCTGGGCTGCCGTGCCGCCCGCCGCCTCGACCACCGCGGCGGCCGCCATGGCGCCGGCCGCGCCAATCTCCACCTGGCAGCCGGCGACTTCCGCGGCGAACGTGGCACGCGTCGCGAGGATGACACCGATGGCCGAAGCGGCCAGCAGCGCCATCGCAACCCGATCCCTCGATAGCCCGCGCTCCTCTGCCAGGGTCACCACGACGCCCGGAACCGCTCCCGCTGATCCTCCGGTTGGCGCGGCGCAGACGACGCCCATCGCGCCGTTGACGTGCATCACGGCCATGGCCCGCGCCGCCGCCCGCGTGTGCAGGCCGCCAAGAGGCAACCGCCCGGCGGCGTCGGCGTCGAAGATCGCGCGGGCGCTTGGGGCGAGCACCTGCATCGGCGGCGCGTCCTTGTCGAGGCCAAGGTGCACCGCGGCCTGCATGATGTCGAATCGGCGGAGGACCTCGTCGACGATGTCCTGTTCTTGAAGCCCCAGCAATGCTGTTTCGTAGGCCAGCGCGGCCTGACCAAGCGACCAGCCCTTCGACTCAGCCAGCGTCAGCATTCCGGCCGCGCTCTCGAACAACTGCTGGCCCCGTTTGACGAACGCGAGGGGCGGCGCCTCACGCACGCGCACGTCTCTGCCAAGCTCCGCCAGCGCCGCCCGTGTGTGCTGGTCGATCGCGGCGAGCCTGTGCGCGACGACCAGCGCACGCCCGTCCCGCTCCAGGATCTCGGGATCACCGGCTCCTTGCCCATCGGCCACGAGCGTCGCAACGACAGCGCCGGCAACCGCGAGTCGGCTGTCTACCAGGACCTCGTGGGCGTCTCCGGTCAGCCGAACCGGCCATCCATCCAGTTCGACGATCTCAATGGCGCCTCCGCCAATCGAGCGGGCGCGCGCGGCCAGCCGCCCCCCGTCCGCGCCGCGCATCGCGATCTCGATCGTGTTCGGGTGATCGGGCGTTGCGAGGGGCCGGACGGCGAACCGGATCTCGATGCCGCCCGCGGCGGCCAGGTCGAGCGCCGCAAAGTACCGATCGTCGGTCAGGCTCCAGCCCATCACACCAACGGCCAGTGCCCGGTCGACGCCCTGCTGCCGGTAGACCTGCGCGTACGACCCGTCTGGGTCGAAGGCGAATTCGACCGCCGCTGGCACCGCGCCCAGCAGCGCGGCCGCCAGTTTCGCAATGTGATACGAGCCGGCGGTATGTGAGCTCGACGGCCCGCGCATCACCGGGCCGAGCACATCGTTGAGGATGCTGACGCGACTGACACGAGGACCTGCACGCATCGGGATCTCCATCGGCGTCGTTGCCGGCTCCCATACACTCACGATTCTGTCATCGTCGACGAGCGGCGCCGCGGAAGCGTCCCAGGGAATTGCTGCATCCCGCAACATGATGAGCAGCATTCGCGCCGGCTCGGGCGCCTCCGGAGTTATGATACTCGCGCCCCCACCTTCTGAAGGAGAGATGGACATGGTTGATTCGTCGACCGTCCTCTGGGGGCAGACGCTGGCCTACACGTTCTATGTCCTCGCCATGACGCTGGTGATGGCCTGGTTCGCGAACCGAGTGACGCAGGAAGGGAAGAGCAGCGGCGTGAAGCCTGTGCTCTTTTATTCGTTCGTCGCCTTCCTCGTCGTCGTTGGCTTCTCGCTGCATCTGATCACCTACTACACCATTCCGTGGAAGTCGATGGACATGCACCGGGCGACCATCACGCCGGACAAGGTGTTTAACATCGATGTGGCGTCACACGCGTTCCAGTTGCCATCGGAGAAGCTCCTTATCGCCTGCAACGACAAGGTGCTCTTCAATGTCACGTCGAACGACTTGACGTACGGATTCGGCCTGTTCCGCCAGGACCACTCGATGCTGTTTCAGATGCAGGTGGTGCCAGGACACCGGAATGACATCCTGTGGCAGTTCGATAGGCCCGGTGTGTACACCATCCGTTCCACGGAGTACTCCGGCCCCGCGGGGATCAACATGATCCTGAAGGACGTCGTCGTCGTGTCGTGCGACCACAACGGCGCCAACTGAGCGAATCTCCATCAATTTGCGAGACACATCATGAGCTTCATTCATACCCTCGTCCACGGCGAGCAGGCGTCGTTCAAACCCGCCACGCTCACGCCGATGCAGAAGATGATTCTCCGCTTCATTGTCGTCGGCCTCGTGTACTACGGCTTCGCGGTCGTCGAAGGGATGATCATGCGGCTGTACGAGGTCGGACCGGTCCCGACGGTGTCGACCGAGCAGTTCTTCGCCATCATGACGGCCCATCCCCTGGTCGGGATCTTCGGGTCAAGCTACTCGATTGTATTCGGCGCGTTCCTCTTCCTCGTGCCCTTCCTGATGAAGAAGCCCCTGTGGAGCATCCCGCTGGCCAACTGGACGTGCGGACTCCTGGCCGTCGGGACCTTCACCTTCTGGTTCGCCGGCTTCCTGACCCACTACGCGCCGCTCTACACGCTGTACTGGCCGCTCCCGGCGGACTTCACGCAGTTCAGCCTCTGGGGCGGGATCTTCTTCATTACCGGCATCGCGCTCGTCATGGTCGGGACCTCGTGCTTCGTCGTCAACATCTTCAAGACGATCACCTACACCCCGGACGGATGGGACAAGCAGCCCGTCGGCGCGCTCCTCGGATCGGCTCTCGGCCTGAGCGGGCTGCAGGCGTTCTTCTCCAGGAAGAAGACGGAACATCTGGTCTCGCTCCCGGTTGCCGCGATCGCGCGCGGAACCGTCGACACCGCGCTCAACGCCGCCGTCATCTTGTTCACCGGCGTGCTCATTCTCGTGTACATGATCGCCGCCGTGTTCGGCTACGATCTGAAACACAGCGCGATCGACGCGCTGCTCTACAAGAACTGGTTCTGGTGGGGGCTGGACCTTGTTGCGGACGGCCTCGTGCTGATCTTCGTGGCGGGCACGTGGTACCTCCTCGCCACGCTCATCACGGGCAAGAAGCTCTACATGGAGAATGTCGCCCGTGCTGCCCTGTTCGTTGAACTGGTGGTGTCGTGGACCGTCTGGTCCCATCACCTGATGTCGGACCAGGCGCAGCCCGAGATGCTCAAGACGGTGTCCGGCGAGATGGTGACGGCGTTCGAACTGATCACGCAGGGGCTCGCCTTCTTCATCACGCTCGTCACGTTGTGGAGCGCCAGGCCGCTGAAGATGACGCACCCGCTCAAGTTCCTACTGGGCGGTCTGCTTGGTTTCGCGCTGGCTGTTCCAGCGGGCATCATGCAGGCGGACCTGGGATTGAACCGGATCCTCCACAACACGCAGTGGATCGTGGGTCCGCACGTGCACGTCGCCGTGCTCGTCGGATTGACGATGACCCTCTATTCGGCCATCTACCTGCTCTTCCCAATCGTGACCAACGGCGCGAAACTCTACAGCGACAAGCTCGCCGTGTTCCATTTCTGGGCCCACCTGATCGGCGGCGTCGGCATGGGCGCGTTCATGGGCATGGCGGGATTGCAGGGCATGCTGCGACGTTCGCTGTACGTGAACGGCGAGTTCAACGTCTACATGGTCCTCGCGGCGCTCTCCGGATCGCTGTTGCTGCTCGCGTTCCTGGCGTTCTTCTACAACATTGTCATGAGCCTCGGGCTGAAGGGTGTCCTCTTGATATTCACGCCATCGAAGCTCGACACCAAGGAGCCCGTGCCGGTCAACTGAACGGTCCGTGCTCCGCGCCCATCTCGGACGCTGCATCGGGCGGCGTCCGAGGGTCTATTGCCAAGACCGGCCACGCGCGCTGGTCGGCGGCGCGTTGTCCGGCGTGGCCGGGACGGCCAAATGGCCGGTCGCCCATGCGAAGGTCGACCGCGCCACGCGGTGGCCCCACTGCGCCTCGACGCGCGCAGCTTCAGCCCGGGCGAGGGCCGCCTCGGCATCGAGCATCTCGGTCACGGTCCCGGCGCCGGCGGCGTAGCGTTCGGTCGCCACCCGCACACTGTCGCGAGCGCCCGTCACGAGAACAGCTGCCGCCTCGATGGCCTCGAACGACTCCTTCAACTTCCAGTACGCCGACCACGCCTCGTTGCGGACGATGAGTTCCAGGCCCGCGAGTTCGGCCTGGTCCTTCGCCTGTTCCAGGCGGGCGCGCGCCACGCGATGCTCTGTCGCGTAGCCGTTGAACAGGGACCACCGCACGCTGACGCCGACCGACCAGTCGGGATCCCGCGGGAAGAACTCGCTGTCGCGCAGGCCGTAGCCCCAATCGGTACGGATCTTCGGCCGAAAGACGCTCTGGGTGGCCTCGACCGCGGACGCGGCCGCGCTGACCCGCTGACGGGCGGCTTCGAGCACGGGCCGGGCTTGAATCGCGTCGCGCAACGCCGCCGGCAGATCGACATCGTCTGGCGGAGCAACGGGTTCCCTGTCGGCGGTCAGGGTGACGGGCGTCTCGACGGGGAGTCCCATGACGCTGTTGAGCTGTCCGGCCCCAACCCGAATCAGGCTTTGCGCCCGGACCAGGCGCAGCCGCGCGTCGGCGACGTCCACCTGCGCCCGGATGACATCCGCCCCGGCGACGGCTCCCGCGGCGCGCCGCTCACGCGCCAGCCGCAGGTGGTCTTCCGCCCTCGCCAGGTTCTCATCCGCCACCACGCGTGCGTCAAGGGCGCCACCGAGGCCAAAATACGCCCGGTGCACGGCCAGCACGAGGTCCTGGCGAATCCGGGCCGCCTCGTCGGTCGCACCGGCCTGCCGCGCCATTGCCGCGCGCAGTTCAGCCGCCCGCTGGCCGCCGTCGAACAGCAGGTAGCTCCCGGTCAGCCCGGCAAACCAGTCGTTGGTCGGACCGATGGTCGATGCGAGATTGGGACTGGAGAACCCGCTGGGCAGATACGCGTGGCGTTCCCAGCGGGCGTACCCGGAAGCCACGCCCACTTCCGGATAGTACGGGGCGCGCGCCTCGCCGACCGCTTCCCGGGCGATGGCCACGCCCTCCCGGGCGGCGCGGTCGGCCGGGTTCCGGTCCAGCGCAATCCTGGTGGCGGCCTCGAGCGTGAGCGGGCCGCCGGGCTCTTGAGCCGCGGACCTCGAGGGCACGGCTGTCGCCATGCCGCAGATCATCACCACCATCGCCGCGCCGGCCCGCCGAGAACGCGGCCGGCGTATGTTTCTCTGTAGCATCGGTCACCTCGAATAACGAGCGGGCCTGCGCCAGGCTCGCGTTGATCAGGCCACGGTCTTCTTGAACCGCGTCGACGCCATCCACAGCGTCAGCACGCCCATCACGGCGAGGCCGACCAGTTGCGGCCACAGGATGTCGACGCCGACGCCCTTCAGGAACACGCCGCGGATGACGACGAGGAAGTACCGCAGCGGGTTGAGATACGTGAGCCACTGCACGACCACCGGCATGTTCGCGATGGGAAACATGAAGCCCGACAGGAGCACGGCCGGCAGGTAGAAGAAGAACGTGGTCATCATGGCCTGTTGCTGCGTCTCGCTGACGGTCGAGACAAAGAGCCCGATGCCCAGCGTCGTCATCAGGTACAGGGCTGTGGCCAGCAGCAGCAGCGGCAGGGACCCGCGAATCGGAATGCCGAACCAGCCGACACCGATCAGGGTCACCAGCAGCACGTCGGCGAACCCGACGAGGGCGAACGGGACGGTCTTGCCGAGGATGAACTCGACAGGCGTGATCGGCGTCACGATGATCTGCTCCATCGTCCCGATCTCCTTTTCGCGGACGACGGCCATGCTGGTCAGCATCAGGGTGACGAGCATCACGATGATGGCGATGACGCCAGGCACGTAGAAGTTCCGGCTCTCGAGGTTCTCGTTGAACCAGGCGCGCGTCTCCGCCTCCACCCGACGGGTGTCGGCCCGCCCGCCGCCGGCGCGGCTCAGGCGGGCCGCCAGCACCTGGTTCGAGAACTCCCCGGCGATCCGGCCGGCGTAGACGAGCACGATGCCGGCCGTGTTCGAGTCCGTGCCGTCGACGATGACCTGAAGCTCTTCGGTCCGGCCGGCCCGCAGGCCGTCTTCGAATCCGCGGTTAATCCTCAGCACGGTCGACACCTCGCCGCGGTCGACCAGTTCCTGGGCGGCATGGTCGTTCCCGACGCGGGCAACGACCTGGAAGTAACCGGACCTTACGAACCGGCTGACGAGGTCGCGGCTGGCCGCGCTGCTGTCGAGGTCGTACACGGCGGTCTTGACGTCCCGGACATCGGTGGTGACGGCATACCCGAACACCAGGGACTGAACGATCGGCATGAGAAAGATCACGCCCTTCATCCGAGGATCCCGGAGGATCTGGATGAATTCCTTCACGAGCATCCGCCAGATTCGCTCGAGCATCGCTACACCAGCTTCTTCCTGAACTTCACGTTGGCCAGGCCCGCCATGGCGATCCCGAAGACCGTCAGCAGGACCACGTCGAGGCCGAGGACGTCGAGGCCGACACCCTTGAGATAGATGCCCTTGAGCAGTTCGACGAAGTACCGGGACGGGACGAGGTAGGTGACCGCCTGTATCGCCGGCGGCATGTTGGCGATGGCGTACATGAACCCCGACAGGAGGAACGACGGCAGGAACGTGAGCACCATCGCCAGCTGGCTCGCCAGCAACTGGTTCTTCGTGGCGATGCTGATCAGCATCCCCAGAGAGAGGGAGCCCGCCAGGAAGATGGCGGCGACCCCGAAGAGCAGGGGCACATTGCCCCGCAGCGGCACGTGAAACAGGAACTGTCCCATTAGCACGGCGAGCAGGACGTCGAGCATCCCCAGCGCGAAGTACGGCAGGAGCTTTCCGGCGATCAGTTCCTGTCCCTTGATCGGCGTCGAGATGATCTGCTCCATCGTCCCGCGCTCCCATTCCCGGGCGATGGTCAGCGAGGTGAGCAACGCCGCAATCACCATCATGATCACGGCGATCAGGCCCGGAATGATGTAGTTCTTCGACTCCATGTCGGTGTTGAACCACACCCGCGGACGGACGTCGAGCGGGACGGACACCGTGCGGCCGGTCGTCCGGCGGATCTCCCGGATCGTGAGGTCCTGGGCGTAGGCCTGCACGGCCTGGTTGGCGTACCCGATGGCCATCGTCGCCGTGTTGGAATCGCTCCCGTCGACGATGATCTGGACGGGCGGCGCAGTCGGGTTCGTGACACGAGCGGCGAAGTCGGCGGGAATCACCAGGGCGATCAGCGCCTCGCGGGTATCGATGGCCCGTTCGAGTTCGTGGTAGCTGGTGGCCGGTCCCCGCACGGAGAAGTACCGGGAACCCGTGAAATGGCTGAGAAGCGTCCGGCTGGCCGGCGATCCGCTCTGGTCCCAGACGACCATCGGGACGTTGTCCACGTCGAGCGTCAGCGCGTAGCCGAACAACAGGAGCAGCAGCATCGGAATGGCGATCGCCATCGCGAGGCTCCGCGGGTCCCGCCGGATGTGGAGGATTTCCTTGCGGGCGACGGCCCAGGTCCGCATCGCGTTCATGGCCGGTTCTCCTGACGGCGGCGATCCGCCTCGTCGCGGGCCTCGATGAGCGAGACGAAGACGTCTTCGAGCGAGGGCACGATCCGCTCGACGGCGGCGTCCCCGCGGCCCCGGCTGGCGAAGAGACTGCGGATCTCCGCGGCGGCGGACGCGCCGTCGGCCGCGACGACGTGCAGACCCCTCCCGAAGAGCGCCGTCTCCTTCACGCCGGGGAGCGCTTCGATGTCGCTCATCACGTCCTGGGGCGCATCGCACAGGACCTCGAGCACGTCCTCGCGCATGAGACGGGTCTTGAGCGCCTCGGGCGTGTCCATCGCGATAATCTCGCCGCGGTAGACGAGCGCCAGCCGATCGCAGTACTCGGCTTCGTCCATATAGTGCGTCGTCACGAACACGGTGACGCCCTTGGCGGTCAGGTCGTAGATCAGGTCCCAAAACTGGCGGCGGCTGATCGGGTCGACGCCGGAAGTTGGCTCGTCGAGAAAGACGATCTCCGGTTCGTGCACGACCGCGCACCCCAGCGCCAGGCGCTGCTTCCAGCCCGCCGACAGCAGACCGGTTCGCGATCGGCGATGTTCGGTGAGGCCGGCCATCCGCAGCACCCACGCCTTGCGATCGGCTTTCAGCCTGGCGGGTACCTGGTAGATGCCGCTGTAGAAGTCGATGTTCTCTTCGACCGTGAGATCCTCGTAGAGCGAGAACTTCTGGCTCATGTAGCCGATGCGCGCCTTGATCCTCTCGGTCTCGGTGCGGATGTCGAAGCCTGCGACGGTGCCGGAACCGCCGGTTGGCGCCAGAATCCCGCTGAGCATGCGGATGGTGGTCGACTTGCCTGCGCCGTTCGGCCCGAGGAAGCCGAAGATTTCGCCGCGCGCCACTTCGAAGCTGACCTTGTTGACGGCGACGAACGAGCCGAAGCGGCGCTCCAGGTCGTGCGCGACGACCGCGGCCGATTTCGTGTTCCGGACGAGCGCGTCCCGTGGCGGCGTCAACAAGGCGCCGGCGTTGTCATGCCTGGGCATCGGATGCTCCTGCGGCGGGCCGGTTCCCGGCACCGGCCACCAGCGCAATGAAGACGTCTTCGAGCTGCGGCTCGATCGGCCGGCTGCCGGTGAGCGTCAGCCTGGCCTCTCGAAGGATGGCGCCGACCTCGGCGAGCGTGCGATCCGGATGGCGCGACACCACGTGGATGCGGTCGCCGAAGAGGCCCACCGAGTCGGCAACGAGATGCTCCCGGAGTACCGCTGCGGCTTGCCGCGGCTCCGCCGCGCGGATCTCGAGAATGGCGCCGGGCATCAGGCGCTTGAGTTCGGCCGGCGCGCCGACGGTCAGCAGGCGGCCCTGATGAATGAGCGCGACCCGGCTGGCGCGCTCCGCTTCGTCCAGATAAGCCGTGGACACGAAGATCGTGACGCGCTCTCGGACGAGCTGGTAGAGGATGCGCCAGAAGTCGCGCCGCGATACCGGATCGACGCCGTTGGTCGGTTCGTCGAGAAACAGCACCTTCGGCGTGTGCACGAGGGCGCAGGCGAGGCCCAGTTTCTGTTTCATGCCGCCCGACAGGTTGCCCGCCAGCCGTGTCGTGAAGGGCGTGAGGTTGCTGAAGCCGAGCAGGCGCGCGACCTTCTCCGCCCGGCCCTTGCGCGGAACCCCGTAGATGTCGGCATAGAACTCGAGGTTCTCGGCCACGGTGAGGTCGGGATAGAGGCCGAAGCGCTGGCTCATGTAACCAATCTCGTGCTTCAGAGGCTCGCCGTCGCTGACGACGTGGTGGCCGGCGACCCAGGCGTCACCGGAGGTCGGGTCCAGAATCGCCGTCAAGAGCCGCATCGTCGTCGTCTTCCCGGCACCGTCGGGTCCCACGAGGGCGAAGATCTCGCCCTCGGCGACCTCGAGCGAGAGGCGGTCGACGGCCGTCACCTCGCCGAAGCGTCGTGTGAGATTCGTCGCCCTGATGGCCTCCATCACGCGCCGCCTTTGCCCGGTCCAGTCTTGCCGGCCGCCGGTCGGTCGGTGACGATCTCCGCGTCGGCGGGCATCCCGGGTTTCAGCGTGAGGGTCGGATTGGGTACCAGCACTTTGATCCGGTACACGAGCTTGACCCGCTCCTGCTGGGTCTGGACGTTCTTCGGCGTGAACTCGGCCTCGGGGGAGATGAACGAGATCTGCCCCCAGTACGCCGTGTTCGGGTCGCCATCGGTCGTGAGGCGCACGCGCTGGCCGAGCGCGACCCGGCCGAGGTCTGTTTCGTTGATGTACGCGCGCAGCCAGACCCGTTCGAGGTCGCCAATGGTAACGACCGGCGTGCCGGGGTTCACGAACTCCCCGGGTTCGACGTGCTCGGCGAGCACGAAACCCGAGAGCGGCGACTGGAGGGTTGCATAGCCCAGTCGCGTGCGCGCGACGCCGAGGGCCTGCGTGGCCTTGGCGAGCCGGGCTCTCGCCTGGAGGATCTTCTCGATCCTGGGTCCTTGCCGGAGCAGCGCGAGTTGCTGCTGGGCCTCGCGCACGCGCGCCTGGGCGACGGTGTGCGCCGTGGCCGCCGTTTCGTGATCGCGCGCCGAGACCACGTCCTTGCTGAACAGGTCCTGCTGGCGCGCCGCCTCGAGGCGCCAGCGCTCGGCCTCGGCCGTCGCCAGCGCGAGCGCCGCCTCGCCCTGGGCAATCTCCTCTGGCCGGGAGCCGGCTACGAGGTCCCGCAGGTCCGCCTCTGCGGCGCGGACGTCTGCCTCGCGCAGGCCGACTTCCTGCGCGAATTCGGTGTCGTCGAGGGTCGCCACGGTGGCGCCCGCCCGGACCATCTCGCCCTCCGACACCAGGCGAGCGGCCACGCGGCCAGCTACCTTGAAACTGACTTCGGCGTCAGTCACCTCCAGGTTGCCCGACACCCGGATACGCATGTCGACTGGCGGCGGGCCGCCACGAGCGTAGAACCACGTCCCGGTCCCGCCTGCGGTGAGGATGAGGACGACAAGCAACAACTTCTTCTTCATGGTTGACCTCGCAGCACTGCTGTCACCTGGGATTCCCCCCCCGGGGGGGCCTACTTCCGCTTCGCCGCGTGGGTCGCAGCCGTTTCGGCATCTGCGTGTTGCGCGTGAGCCGCACTGGCCACCAGGTGAATGTTCTCGACGTAGTGCACGTACTCCACGTAGGCCGCCACGTAGGCGCGCCCGCCAGCACCGTGATGACGACGATTGCCTGCTTGAACATCTTCGGGCCTCCTTCCTCTCTTCCCGGGCCGCCACTCTCCAGTGCGTGGTCCTGATATGTGAATCACGATTCACTACGCTCGCAAAAAAAGGAACTCCTCAGCGCTGCCGAATCGCGTCGCTGAACATCGTCCATGTCTGGTCGCTGTGCTTCGTCAAGTCCAGCGTTCCCCCGCTCACCTGCCAGAGCAGGGCGGGAGGCTGAATCAATCCCAGAAACAGGGTGGCCATCGCCTCGGGGTCAAGATCCGGCCGAATCTCGCCCTGCAGTTGGCCCTGGCGGATGATCTCGGCGACGCGTGCGAGGTACCGCGTGACCAGCGCGACCACCTTGGCCCGGTGGCGGCGATTGCCGTTGTAGGCCTCCTCCGAGAACACGACGCGCGGAATCGCATGGCTGCTGCGAATCAGCTCCATGTGCCGGCCGTGTAAGTCGCGCAGGCGCGAGAGGGCGTCGGGATGCGCTAACGTCACAGCGGTCACGTGGTCGGTCAGCCGCTCGCTGATGAGGTCGAGTACGGCCTCGAGGATGGCATCCCTGCCCGTGAAGTGCCGGTACAGCGCCGAGGGGACGAGGCCGACGACGCGCGCGACAGCCACGATGCTCAACCCCCGCACGCCCTTGGTGGCGACCACCGACAGGGCAGCCCGGGCGATCTGCTCGCGGCGAATCTCCGTGTCTCGTTTTTCAGCCATGCGTCACTCGTCTTGTCTCAGTATTGTGAATGAACAATCACAATATACGACATGTCGGTAGTCCTGTCAAGAGCCAGTGAACCGGCCGCCCCAAGCCAGCCGCGTGGCCGTCGAGAATCACACGGCCACAGCTGAACAGCCTCACTCGCCGGTCTTGTCGGCCTGCCGGTCCCGTCGCATTCAGCGTTCGGTCACCAACGCACCCACGAGTGTCTATACTTGACCAATGGCGCGGAACGCACTCATCCACACCGAGGCGCCGACCAACAGCGTCCCGGCTGCCACACAGGCACCGACGGAACGAGACCCCCGGATCGAGCAAGGCACTCCGCCTGAGGAGGAGGCCGCGAAAGCGGTCATGGTCACATTCGTTCGCCGGCAACCCGACCAAGCTCAGTTTGTCCGCCGGACCGTGCAAGTCGCCTTCCTGCTACTGAACCTCTGGATCGGGGCCCGCTTCTACTTCTTCGTCCGGTTCTACGAAACCGGCGGTCAATCGGTGTGGGTTCCCCGACCGCCCGGTGTCGAAGGCTGGCTGCCGATCGCGGCGTTGATGAATCTCAAATACTTTCTGGTGACAGGCGTCGTCCCCGAGGTGCACGCGGCGGGTATGTTCCTGCTGATCGCATTCCTCGGGATCACCTTCGTCGCGCGCAAGGCGTTCTGCAGCTGGCTGTGTCCCGTGGGCACGATCTCGGAGTGGTTGTGGCGAGGTGGGCGCGAGATCTTCGGCCGGTCACTCCAGCCCCCGGGTTGGATCGACATCCCGCTTCGGGGATTGAAGTACCTGCTGATGGGCTTCTTCCTCTACGCCGTGCTGGGCATGTCCGCAGCCGAGATCAAGAGTTTCGCCGAGAGTCCGTATGGCCTCGTGGCCGACGTGAAGATGTTGAACTTCTTCCGTCACCTCGGCACCACCGCCGCTCTTGTCATCGCTGCGCTGCTGGTCGGATCGGTATTCCTGAAGAACCCGTGGTGCCGCTACCTGTGCCCCTACGGCGCGTTGCTCGGACTCGTGTCGGTCATCAGCCCGACCTGGATCAGGCGCGACGTGAACGCCTGCATTGACTGCGCGAAGTGTCCGAAGGCGTGCCCGTCATTGCTGCCGGTGGACAAACTCGTGACGGTGATGTCCGCCGAGTGCACCGGCTGCCTCGAATGCGTCACGGTGTGTCCGGCTCGAGGCGCGCTGCGTCTGTCCGTAGGCCGATCACGAGCCATCCCCACGTGGGCAGTGGTCGCGGTGATCGCCGTGTTCTTCGTCGGACTTGTCGGCTACGCCCGGATCGCTGGCTATTGGCACACCTCCGTTTCCGATGCCGTCTATCGGGAGTTGATCCCCGCTGCCAACGCCCTCGCGCACCCGCAGTAGCAGATCCGCAGGGCCGCACGCCGGGTCTCAAGACCCGGCCTCCATCCGCGGAGTCCACTGTCAGTCAACGCGAAGGACACCCGAGCCGAATGGGACCCTGCCGTTGTTGCGCTCACGTCCGCGCCAGTTCGCCGATCGCCTTCACGAGCGCATCAAGCTCGCCTGTTGTCGTATACAGGTGGGGCGTCACGCGGACGCCCTTCACCGGAACCGTGTCGATCGCGACCGTGTAGATCTTGAAGGTATCGAACAGTGCCGTCGCAATCTGACCAGGAGTCTTGCCCGTAATGCCGACGTTCGCGATGCCGCACGCGCGTGCCCCGGTCGGCGTGTTCAGGTACACGTTCGCCATGCCGCGTACCCGATCCGTCCAGTACTGCTGCAGGTACCGCAGGCGGGCCTCCTGTGCGGTACCGCCCACAGTAGTCGCCGCACAACGGACGGTCAAGCGCGTTCGCCGGCTCTTGTTCAACGTCTTCACCAATTCTTCAGGCGAGTATGCTTTGATCGCGGGAGGGTTCACCGGTCCAACTTCAGTTCACCGGCAGGTTCGCCGTCTTAATGTGCCTGGTTGTCCAAGGAGGCCGTGTATGCGACGGTTGGTTGTTGTCGGAGTAGTCGCGATCGCGTTGTTCACGCTCACGGGACTGGCCCAGCAGGCCGGAACCGACGGTCCGTACAAAGTGCTCAAGACCGCGAAGGTCGGCGGCGAAGGCGGGTCTGACTACATCTATGCCGATGTCGCCGGGCGCCGGCTCTACATTCCACGGGGCGGCAGGCGAGCGGTTCCGGCCACGGACACCGCGCCTGCCATTCCTGCGGAGCCAGGCCGAATCACCGTGTTCAATCTCGATACGCTCGAGCCAGTCGGAGTGATTCCCGACAGCGGAGGCAACGGCGTCGCGGTCGACCCGAAATCAGGGCACGGCTTCTCGAGCAGTAAGCCGGTGACGATGTTCGACACGAAGACGTTGACGGTCATCAAGAAGATTGACGTGGGCGCGGCGCAGCCCGACGGCATTCTGTTCGACGCATTCAACGACCGGGTCTACGTCTTCAGTCACCCCACCAAGGACGCGATCGTGATCGACGCGAAGGAGGGGACGATCATTGGCAACATTGATCTGGGCGGCGTGCCGGAGCAGGGGCAGGTCGACGGCAAGGGCAACCTCTGGGTTGTGATGCAGGACCCGATCGGCAGCGTCACGGCCGTTGATGTCAAGACGATGAAGGCGACCGGGCACTACTCGTTCATCGACAAGGGAAGCTGCAATGGGCTTGCCCTCGATGTGAAGAACAAGGTGCTGTTCGCGTCGTGCGCCAGGTCTGGGGTCGTCGCGCCACCAGCCACACCTGCAGCGCCGGGAGCCGCGGCCGCGCAGACGGCAACTGGGGCACCGCCAGCCGCGTCCGCTCCGCCGGCGCAGCCACCGGCTCCGCCCAAACCCATGATGGTGATTCTGAGCGCCCCTGACGGCAGGATCATCACGACGCTACCGCTCGCCGGCGGCTCAGACGGCGCCCAGTTCAACCCGGCCACGAACGAAGTGTTCAGTTCGCACGGCAACGGCACGATGACCATCGTCACGGAGAAGAGCCCGGCCAGCTTCGAGGTGCTGCAGAACCTGCAGACGATGGCTGGTGCCCGAACGTTGACGCTCGACAGCAAGACGAACCACATCCTGACGATGAGCGTCGAGCGTGGGCCGGCACCGCCGCCGCCACCAGGCGGCGGCCGTGGCGGTCAGGCTCCGGCGATACCTGGCTCGTTCACGATTCTCGTCATCGGCAAGTAGCTGCCCGCCGCCCTTCGTCGCTTTGCCCATCGGGGCGGCGGCGAAGGGTGGCAGATCGGTTCCGTGTTCCGATCTTGCGGGCGCAATGTCACTTGAAATGTCACTCGCCCGATGCGGAGTCGCGTCCTGCCAGCACTGCTATAATCACGAACGTGACGCAGACGTCGCTTGCCCTTGATACATCACCGGACATCGAGCGCCGACTGGTCGAATCGTGGCGGCAGATGCCGGCTGCGCAGAAAGCCGCGATGGTGAGCGGTCTGACGCGCGCGGCCTACGCGATGACGTCCGCAGGCGTGCGGCAGCGTCATCCCGACGCGTCATCTCGCGAGCACTTCCTGCGGGTTGCCATCATCGTGCTGGGGACTGATCTGGCTCGCCTCGCGTACCCCGATGCGGTTGGGGTGATCGGCAGGTGACAATGCCGATCGACCCGATCGAGACCGCTCTGCTGGTCGCGCGCCATCTCGACGCTCTGGGCATCCTGCACACGATCGGAGGGTCGATCGCCAGTTCGTTTGCCGGGGAGCCCCGTTCGACCGTTGACATCGACATCGTGATTGCGCTCGAGGAGCGGCATGTTGACGCGTTGGTGGCGGCGCTCTCGGCCGAGTTCTACGTCGATGCCGATGCGCTGCGCCGTGCCGTTCGGACCCGCTCGAGCGCCAACCTGATTCACCAGAGCACGCAGATGAAGGTGGACCTGTTTGTGGCGGGCGGCACGCCCCTGGATGCCGGCCAGCTTAGACGCCGTCTGCGCGTCGATCTCGGCGATGGGCGCTGCCTCTACGTGCACCCACCTGAGGACATCCTGTTGCAGAAGCTTCACTGGTATCGCCGCGGCGGCCAGGTTTCCGACCGACAGTGGCGGGACATCGCCGCCATCGTCCGTGTCCAGGGCAAGGCACTCGACCGCGACTACCTCCGCGAGAGCGCAGGGGTTCTCGGCGTCTCAGACCTGCTCGAGCGCGCGTTTTGCGAAGCGCCGCCTGAGGACTGATGCGCTGAGCGCCCTGCTTCACGAACCCTCAATCCTGTTTCCATCAGTCGAGGCGTTCGACCTCAGGTTGTTGACATACATAGAACAACAATGTATAAGACTCTTACGTATGGACATGAGTAAGGACCTGGTTGCGGCTTCCGCCACGCCGCTCGTGCTCGCCATCCTTGCCGAAGGCGACAGTTACGGCTACGCCATCATCAAGCGAGTGGCCGAGTTGTCAGGCGGGCACCTGCAGTGGACCGACGGCATGCTCTATCCCGTACTGCACCGGCTTGAGCGCCAAGGCCATGTCGCGGCGAAGTGGTCTGGGTCCGAGAACGGCCGCAGGCGTAGGTACTACCGGATCACGAGAGAAGGCCGGGCGCAGCTCGCAGCCCAGCGGCAGCAGTGGCAGGCCGTGGACGGTACCCTGCGGGGTATCTGGATGGAGGCGTGCACGGTATGACGACGTTCGCCGATCGACCGCTCGAGGAGCAAATCACGCAGTGGCGGGAGTACTTGCGCCGCCGGCAGGTCCTTCACGGTCCCGACGTGGAGGAGCTCGAGGGACATCTGCGCGACCAACTGGTAGCGCTCACCGAGTCCGGTCTGGCTGGGGATGAAGCGTTCCTGGTCGCGGTCAAGCGCATGGGCAGCCTCGATGCGCTGTCACGCGAGTTCGCACGCGCGCATTCCGAGCGGCTGTGGAAGCAGTTGGTCATGGCGCCCGACGCTGAAAAGCCGGCGAACACCGCACGCGCCGAGATCCTCGTCGTCCTAGGCCTTGCCGTCGCCGCGGCGTTGGCCGTCAAGGTGCCGGCGCTGTTCGGTCTTCGGATCGACGCTGGGGAAGAGTCGTTCTACCTCAGGAACGCCAGCCTATTCGTGTTCCCGCTGCTCGCGGCGTATCTCGTGTGGAAGCGTGGGTGGGGCGTTGCCGGCGGCCTCTGGCTCGCGCTGCCCTTCGCAGCCGGGGCCATATTCGCCAACGTCTTCCCCTTCCCCATGGGCGCCAAAGGGTGCTGCAGCAGTAACACCGAGGTGCTGACCATCCTGCACCTGCCAATCGCCCTGTGGATGGCCATCGGCTTTGCGTACGTCCGGGGCCGCTGGTTCGACGATGGTGGGCGCATGAACTTCGTCAGGTTCTCAGGCGAGTTGGCGATCTACTACGTGCTCATCGCGCTCGGCGGGGGCGTCCTCACCGGCTTCACGGCCATGATGTTCACCGCCATCGGGATGAAGCCTGAGTGGTTCATCGGGGGTTGGCTGGTCCCGTGCGGGGCGGCGGGCGCCGTCATCATCGGATCCTGGCTGGTGGAGGCGAAACAAAGTGTCATCGAGAACATGGCCCCGGTATTGACCAGGCTGTTCACGCCGCTGTTCACTATTCTGCTCCTGGTGTTTCTGGCAACGATGGCGTGGACAGGCAGCCCCATTAACGTGAAGCGGGAGGTGCTGATCGGCTTCGATCTGCTGCTCGCGGTCGTCGTCGGGTTGGTACTCTACGCCGCCTCCGCGCGCGACCCGCAGGCACCGCCCGACTTGTTCGACGGCCTGCAACTGATGCTCGTGGTCAGCGCGCTCGTCGTCGATGGGGTGGCGCTCGCGGCCATCGCAGGTCGCATCTCCGAGTTTGGCTTCACTCCCAACCGAGTGGCGGCTCTTGGCGAGAATCTCATTCTGCTCGTCAACCTGGCGTGGACGGCGTGGCTCTATGCGCGCTTCGTGCGTCACCGGGGGTCGTATGCCGTCCTGGAGCGATGGCAGATCGCCTACTTGCCCGTGTACTTCGTATGGGCGGCACTGGTGGTTGTCATGTTCCCGCCCCTGTTCGGCTACCGTTGATGCACCCCGGCGGGCAGAGCATCGGCGGATAGTCTTGACTATGCTCGCCCGAGCGGACCTGCGAGCGAAGGAGGGTGGCGGAGAGAGAAGAGGGATTCGAACCCGAATGACGCGTGTTATTAACTGGTTGATGGCGCGCGACTTCTGGGAACAACACCCGCCAGTTCAATCGGTTGCGGGGTCGCCGTCGTTCACGGCGGTGACCCCGAGTCCTCTCAAATCCACCCAGGTCGTGGAGACATGCTGGAGACGGCAGACCGAGACCGGCGGCCCTTGTGCTTGCTCGCCGGAGGTCAGCCGACCCGCAACGGCAGAATGCGGGCGCGGCGACTCGTCTCGTCCACAGTGACGAGCGCGCCCTGCCGCAACTCGGTCTCCCAGGACGTCAAAGCCTCGAGGATCAACGCCCCGGATCCATCCGGTGTCACGTCCCTGGCGCGGAGCTGAATTACGCTCGGTGTGCTGGCGTGCGACGAGGCGAGAATAGCGCTGAAGTCGAGGTCGTGGGTAAATAGCACATGGCCGTGGTCGCGTGCCCAAGCCAGGATTACTCGGTCGGTCGCGCGAGGGTCGCCAACTGCGGACCAATGCTCAGCCGGCCAACCGTGCGTCTTGAACCACTTCCCCCAGGCCGGGGACAAGTTCATGTCGATCAGGATGGGGAAGCTCATGCCGGCCGACGGAGCGGAACCTCGACTTCTTCCACTCGCCATGCCGCGTAGGCCAACGCCTCGCGGATGTCGTCCTCTTCGAGGTACGGATAGAGCGCGAGGATTTCGGCGGTGGACCGTCCGGCGGCGACCAACCCCACGATTGTGCCGACGGTGACGCGGAGGCCACGCAGGCAGGGCTTGCCGCCCATAACCTCGGGGTCGCGTGTGATACGTGTGAGCGCTTCAGGCATGAGACTGTGCTCCACGCCGAGTATATCAGGGCTCTGCCCGACGACCTTTCAAACCGCAGCCGCGCGCTCACACAATATGGTGAATCTCGTCCAGTGAGTGCCGTCGCCTGGCACCAATGTCACCGACGCGGATAGTCTCGCCCGCGGTGACGAGCGCGCTTTGCCTGTCCCCCGTTCGTTCATTGGGATCAGAATGAACTGGCGAGACTGTCAACCGACACGAGACTCGGCTTGTATATATGGTAGCGACGGCCGGCATACTGTCGTCGCGCGCGAACACCCGAAGAAAGGGAGTGTGTAGTGAAGATCATGCCGTTCCTTCCGGTCAGCGGTTTTCTGGTCGGACTTGTTCTCGCCGCCAGCGTCACGATCGCGCTGCTCTTTCGCAGCTGGCTACGGAAAGCACGGGAGGCGGGTTACCCATCAATGACCGTGTATTTGCGTGCGGCCCCGCAGACCGATAAGGAAAAGCGGGATGCGGCCGACCTCGCGCTCAAGGGACTGGTTCTCTGCCTGCTCGGTCTGCTGTTTCCACCGCTGCTGCTGATCGGGTTGATCCCGTTCTTCTACGGAACCCGAAAGGTCATCTATGCGTCGATGGGCCTCGGGCTCGCCGACGACCCGGATCAACAGGGCCGGTGAGTCTCCGGGACACTCCCGATCGCGAGCGACTCGAACACGACGAGCCGGCGACCAACGCCGACCGCGATGCAAACGCCGTGCGGGACGCAGTCCGCGCAGTTCGACAGGGCGACGCTCAGGCCTACGCGCTTGTGGTGGAACGGTATCAACGCCGGCTGTTCAGCCTGGCGCTGATGCTGACTCGCCAACCTCCCGCGGCAGAGGAAGTGGCGCAGGACGCATTCGTCCGCGCCTTCACTCACCTGGGCGCCTACGATGAACACCGTCCGTTCTATCCCTGGCTCGCGACTATCGCGGTCCGGCTGGCGCAGAACTGGCTGGCCCAGCGCGCTCGCGTGGTCGCGCACGAGGGCCACACGCCCGTTCCGGATCTCGACAGCGCCACCGCCACCGATCCGCTGTCGGCGCTCATCACGGATGAGCGCGACCGGCGGCTGTGGCGATTGGTCGCTGCGCTGCCGTCGGGCGAGCGCGCGGCGGTCATCCTCTATTACCGGCAGGAGATGAGCGTGGGCGACATTGCGCGTGCGTTCGGCGTGACGAACGGGACGGTGAAGACGTACCTGTTCCGTGCGCGGCAACGACTGCGGCGATCGGCGGGCTCCGCGCCACAACGAAAGGACGGGCAATGAACACGCACGTCGAATCCGAGCTGACGCACCTGCCGGAGCCGGTGCCGCCGGCTACACTCGTAACGACCGTGATGGCGCGGGTGTCGCTCCTGGACGAAGAGCCGGCGTCTGCTTCGCTTGCCTACCGGGCCTCGAAGGAGAACTCGCGCGAGGGTGGTGTCCGTGATCTGAACGACCTGCCAGTCTGGGTGGCGGCATTCGCCGGCCTCGCCATCGTCGTCGTGTCGTGGATCACCGGCGGGCAAGAGGCTGGTTCGTTGCTCGATCTCATGTCGTCGCGAATCGGGCCTCCGAACCTGCTGAGAATGTCGCCCAACGGATCCGCCGTGCTGTGGCTCGCCCTGGGCCTGCTGCTCTACCTGGCAGGTCTCTTCTCCCCACTCCGCGACCGGGAATCAGCACATCGGGCGAGAATGAACACGAGACGTGCCGGGAGAGAGTGAGAACGACGTAGATGTACCGCGGGTGTGGAGGTAAGACCCACTCTGCGTGAAGCTCGCCACCCCACCCGCAAGCGTCTGCCGCCCGTGTCTGCGCAGGACGAATACTAACGGTCCGCCTTCGCCCTGAGTTTATCGAAGGGCTACGGCGGGACAATCCTCGCGGGGGCCGGGCTTGGAGGTCCACCTCCGCCCTTCGGGCTTCGGCGGACAACCTTCGCAAGAAGTCGGCTCGCCAGCCGAAGCTCACCGAGGAGAGTGGCAAGCCGGAGGTGAGCGAAGGTGCCCTTCGACGCACTTCGTTCGCTCAGGGCATTCTCCATGGGCTGGCCTGCCATGAGCGAGCCTGGCGGCTCGCGAGCTGGTGAAGCCAGGCGAGTCGAATGGCGGAGAGAGAGGGATTCGAACCCTAATAATGCGTCTCTCTAAATGGTTGACGGCGCGCGACTTCTGGCTCTAAGGGTTCGAGTCTCAGGCAGTTACAGGCGTCGACTTGTGCACGGCAGTCACCGCCAGTCCTCAGCATTCTCCCCCGGTCGTGGAGACATTTTGGAGACGGCGGTCAGGCTGCCACTTTCCTTCTCTTCCGAATGGCCGAGGCGACATCGCCCGGCGTGGCGCCCAATGCAAAGAGCGCTCGCAGCAATAGATCCGCAGACACCGTCGGGTCGGCGGCTTCGACCTTTGCGATGCGAGACTGGCTGGACTTCAACCGCTTGGCGAGTTCAGCCTGAGAAAGTCCCTGCGCCATCCGCCTGTCGCGAACGCTGCCGCTAAGCGCGAGCTTGGTTTCGACGAGTGCCGCTTCCTCCGACGTGAGGGCGAGAAAGTCCGCCGCGTCGCCGAAGCGCCAGCCGTGTGTTTCCAGCCGTGCGCGCTTGTTCTTGTGCATCCCGTTCACCTCTTGCCGCTTGCGATGGCATCGTAGACCGTCAAACGACGCCGGCACGATTCAATCACCGATCGCGGCGTCGCCTGCGTCTTCTTGGCGAAGACGTCGCAGATGATGACCGCGTCGGGGTCGACCCTATATAACGCGCCAGGTAAGGTCCCCGTCCTGGATCCGCAGTTCGTGACAGCGGGACCCGACAGTCGGCATCGGCCGAGAGTGCGGCATCTCGAGCCGTTCACCGCACTGGAGTCGCCGCAGCAGCAGGCCCGTCTGAACTCTCGCCTCCGTCGACAGCGGCGGCGTCTTGATTTCGCCGTGCAGCCACGCGAGAGGTTTCTCAGACTCACGCATCGTAATCAGACTATGTCATATATGACATATTGTCAACACTGGGAGGGCACGGCACTTCATGGCGAACTCGCGGTCGACCGCCGACGGTGGGACGAGTCGACCGCTCAACTGGCGACGTTGCAGACCGAACAGCAGGACGTGACCCGCCAGCGGTTGGCGTTTGAAGCCCGCCGGATGGAACTGGACGGTCTCACGGTGCGCATCGAAACGTTGACCGACGAGCAGATCGAATGGACCTTGGTCGCCAAGGCACTCGGCCGCGACGGACTCCAGACGTTGGAAATCGATGCGGCGGGGCCGACGGTGAGCAACTTCACAAGCGAGTTGCTGTCGGTGTGCTTCCGGGCGCGGTTCTCGGTGGACCTGGTGACCCAGGAGGCCACGGCCGACGGCAAGGGTTTGAAAGAGAGCTTTCAGATCAAGGTCTATGACAACGAGCGTGGCGGACATGCGCGCGATCTGGGGGTGGGCAATCGGATCCTGTCGCGCGTGTCAAGCGTTCTTGCACAGAGAATATTTCGAGCGCAGTTCCGTCACAGCGTGGCTGCGCTCTTGCACAGGAAGGGCTAATCGATGCACAGTATCGCCGCCCCCCATAGTGCCCCCTTGGTCAGGATTCCGAGCGTACCCGGGAGCGCCGATGAATAGCCATCGTTTCTCTTTCCATCCCATACCTTGCACCGCAGCCACCGTTCGGACCCTCCGGACCGTCCTCGTCATGGTTG